>JADFKA010000121.1 GCA_022565135.1 Pseudomonadota bacterium | reverse complement strand
TTGACTTCGGTCTGCCAGTTCTGTTTGGCCTCAACGATCGAATCCCATTCACTGAGATCGGCCGGCGGGAGATCCAGTCGCAACTGCCGCGCAACGATGTCATCGAGTCCTTGCTTGTGCATTATGGTTGGAATCTTGTAGAGATCGTCTACGTCGTACGCGGAGATAACGGCGTCCTCGCGCACATTCGTGAACAGCGCTATTTTTTTCCTTTGTTCGTCCGGCAGAGGTTTCTCTGAACGACACACGAGAATATCGGGCTGAATTCCGATCGAGCGCAATTCCTTTACCGAGTGCTGAGTCGGTTTGGTCTTGATCTCCGCCGATGTTGCGATATATGGCACCAGGGTCAGGTGCACGTAGACGACCCGGTCATGGCCGAGATCGACACTCATTTGACGAATGGCCTCAAGGAATGGCAACGACTCGATATCACCGACCGTGCCACCTATCTCGACGAGGCAGATATCGGCATCCCCGGCGCCTTTCAAGATGCTGCGCTTGATCTCGTCGGTAATGTGAGGAATGACCTGCACCGTTGCGCCCAGATAATCGCCACGACGTTCCTTGGCAATAACGGTCTCGTAGATGCGGCCGGTCGTAAAATTGCTGTCGCGCCCACCTTTCGCGGTACGCACGAATCGTTCGTAGTGGCCAAGGTCCAGATCGGTTTCGGTGCCGTCGTGGGTGACAAACACCTCACCGTGCTGAAACGGACTCATCGTACCCGGGTCGACATTTATATACGGATCGAGCTTGATCATGCTGATCGACAAGCCACGCGCCTCGAGAATGGCGCCGAGGCATGCTGATGTGATGCCCTTGCCGAGCGAGGAAACGACACCACCGGTGATGAATACATAGGACGTCATACGCAAGCCTGAAATAATTGCTGGCAGATACAACAAAGGGCTGGACCAAAAGCACCTGATATGAGGCTTAGTGCTCTTTTCCAACCCTTGGGAATATGCGCCGTCGTTGGACAAAAGACGGCTTTAAACGTTAACAGATCGTCTTATGGGAAACAATGAAAGACTAGATGAATAGTCCGGGTTAGTGAATTGCAGGTCGATTTGACCAGCGAATCGCCGTTCCCGGTTGGCTCGCCGCGTCGGCCGCAATCCATAGGTCGGCAGCAGCAACGAGCTCTCCGCCCGCGTACACGAGGGGAATCCGGTCGCGCATCCATGGGACCACACCTTCTTCTTGAAGTAGTTTCTTGAGTTTCCTCGTATGTGACTGACCATAAGGGTGAAATTCCTCTCCACCACTACGATATCTCAACTCGAGACCGCGTTTCACGATCGCGTCAGAAAGCCCGGTTGACGCGTTGGCCTGCAAATGCAGTACACCGAGGCCGGCATCGAGCACGAGATTTTCACTCGTAATCGCCCGCCCTGTGTCGGCCGGTGCCGCCGATTTCCCGGCCCTGAGTAAATACAGCTGGTTTCGATAACGGCGAATTTCTGCCCCAGGCCAGCGAACCAGGGGCTGGGCATCGTCGCGGGCCGCGATGACCTGCTCGACAACGTGTTGCAGTTGCACTGCCGTCGGCATCGGCAGACCGAGCTTTCGAGCAGCGTAGCGCAGCAGGTTTCGTTGTCGTGCAACGGACATTGCACGCAGGCCGTCAATCGCCAGCCGGTCGAGTCTCGCGCCGAGCGTCGCGGCATCCAATGCCGCGAGCTCTGCCAGCAACTCGCTTGCCTCTCCTGCAAGTTGCGCGCTACGACTCAAACGAACTGCAACATCGGGCCAACGCGCCTCCAATCGCACCATGATCTCGTGTCGCACGTAATTACGGTCAAATTTCTGATCCGTGTTCGAGGGATCGTCGGTCCAGCGCAGCCCAGCGGCTGCCGCATATTCCTGCAGCGCATGGCGAGAAATCCCGAGCAACGGGCGCACCAGCCAGCCGTCCGCGAATCGGCGCACAAGGCCGATACCGGCCAACCCGGCCGGGCCACTGCCACGCACCAGGTTCAACAGCAGGGTTTCAGCCTGATCATCCTGATGGTGGGCACTGAGCAACCAATCACCGGGTTCGATGCAATCCTCCAGTGCGGCATACCGGGCTTCTCTGGCGGCGGCTTCCAGGCCACGACCGGTGTCCCGTTCAACATCAACGCGGCTGCACTTGAGTTCGATACCAACAGTGTCTGCGAAATCTTCGCATGCACGACTCCACGCCGCCGAGTCATCGTGTAAGCCGTGATCGATATGCACGGCAACAACCGGCGTGCCGTGTTTTTCCCGACTCGTCGCCAGAGCATGCGTCAAAACTACCGAATCAAGTCCGCCACTCAGCGCGACAACATAGCGCGACGGGTTCCCCGCGACGTCAGACAGTTCTGCGAGTTTGCGGAGCAAGATCTCCGAAGTAAACGTCACGCCTCTTTGAATTGGCCGAATCCGGCAATACGACGCGCTCGATGTTCGAGCAACTGCTCGGCCGGTAGCTGGTCAAGTTCCTCGAGTGTTTTTAAGATCGCATTGCGAATGACATCCGCGGTCTGTTGCGGATCACGGTGTGCGGCGCCCAGCGGTTCGGGCAACACTTCGTCAATGAGACCGAATTCGATGAGGTCGGCCGCCGTAATGCGCATCGCTGCAGCAGCGTCCTCCGCTTTATCCTTGCTCTTCCACAGAATTGACGCGCATCCTTCCGGAGAGATCACCGAATAGATACTGAACTGGAGCATGAGCAAGCGGTCGCCGACGCCGATCGCAAGCGCCCCACCTGAACCGCCTTCGCCGATAACCACGCTGATGATCGGTGTCTTCAGACCTGCCATCAGGTACAAGCTGCTCGCAATCGCCTCGCTTTGACCACGCTCTTCGGCACCGACACCGGGATAGGCACCAGGTGTGTCGATAAACGTAATGACAGGCAACGAAAATTTCTCGGCCATGCGCATCAATCGCTGTGATTTACGATAGCCCTCCGGCATGGGCATGCCGTAATTACGGCGCACACGCTCTTTCGTATCACGACCCTTCTGGTGGCCGATGAAAAGTACTGCACGTCCGTCGATTCGGCCGATACCGCCGACGATCGCCGGATCGTCGGCGAACATGCGATCGCCGTGCAGTTCCTGAAAATCCGGGGCGATCATCTGCAGATAATCAAGTGTATAGGGACGCATCGGGTGTCTTGCAACTTGCGCTATCTGCCACGCGCTGAGCTTGGAAAAAATGGTCTTTGTCAGCAACTCGCTCTTTTCCTTGAGCTTGGCCACCTCTTCATTGATATTGATTTCCGCATCGTCGCCGACAAACCGCAGCTCCTCGATTTTTGCTTCGAGCTCTGCAATCGGTCGTTCAAATTCGAGGAAATTAAGATCCATTACAGCTACGAAGCCTATACGATTTGCCGGCCCGGTGCGTAGAGCAAGCGTACATTGTCGCTACCGAGCAGCTCGGTCAGTTTGTCGCGCAATTCGCGGCTGGGCCGCACCGCCCATTCTGGTCCAAAACTCAGTCGCGCAGCCGCCGTGTCACCGATGTATTGCACCGAAACCGCACAATTGCCCTCGCGATACGGCAACAACAAGTCGTGCAGCTTGACGAGTAATTCCTCGCCCTGCCCATTCGGCATGACATTCAAGACCATGCTTTGTGCCCGGCTCTCGATGACACAGTCAATGGGCAAGACATTCTTGGCGTTGACGGTCCAGCCGCCGAGAAAATCGTCATAACGCAGCGATCCACTGACCACGACAATTTCTTCCTTGATCAGCAAGTGCTGAAATTCCTGGTACGCCTCGCGAAACAGACTCACTTCCATACGCGCGCTGTCATCATCGAGTACGACACTGACCCGGTTACCGCGTTTCTTGATGTCGACAACCAGCCCGGCAACCGTCACCTCGCGCCGAGCCTGGGCATAGTCGCGCGTGCCTTTCGACGTTTGCGGTGCCGGTTCAGCGGCTAGCTCAGCTAAATTGCCGTCAACAAAATACTGCGCATCAGCGCGCACGGCATCGAACGGGTGACCGCTCAGATAAAGACCCAATGCCTCCTTTTCATTCTTGAGCAGGTCGCGTTCAGGCCATTCATGGAGATCGACAGCAGCCGGTGCATCATCCACCGCCGCCCCTGCGTCGAGCCCGAACATGTCATTTTGCCCCGCGGCAGCAGCGCGCGCCTGCTGGCCAGCGCTCGCAAGGGCTTCAGGCATCTGCGAGCTCAGCAGTCGGCGCGAATGACCAAACTCGTCCATTGCACCGGCCTTGACCATGGCGTCGAGCGCACGGCGATTGATCTTGTCATGGTCCATGCGGCGACAAAACTCGGCGAGATTATGAAATGGGCCGTTGGCGTCGCGCTCTGCAATCAGCGACTCGACGGCAGCACGTCCGACGCCCTTGATCGCACCGAGACCATACAGAATAGTCTGCCCGTCGGAGACGCTGAAAACGTAGTTCGAGCGATTGACGTTGGGGGCGACCACGCGCAATTCCTGTTGACGGCAATCAGCTTTGAGCGTTATGAGTCTGTCCGTGTTGTCGAGATCAGCACTCATCACCGCGGCCATGAACGCAGCCGGATAATGCGCTTTGAGATACGCGGTCTGGTAGGCCAGTACGGCATACGCAGCAGAATGTGATTTGTTGAAGCCGTAAGCCGCGAACTTCTCCATCAAGTCGAATATTCGAGTCGCAGTGCGTTCCGCTACGCCACGCTCTGTCGCGCCGGACACGAAAACTTCGCGTTGCTTTGCCATTTCCTCGGGCTTCTTTTTGCCCATCGCACGTCGCAGCAGATCCGCGCCGGCAAGTGAGTAGCCGGCAAGAAGTTGCGCGATTTGCATCACCTGTTCCTGGTAAAGAATAACGCCGTACGTTTCTTCGAGCAGCGGTTTAAGATCGGGATGCAGATAATCAATGTCCGCCTTATTGACGGCATGCCTGTTTCTGATGAAGTCGTCGACCATGCCGGATTGCAATGGTCCCGGTCGAAACAGCGCGACCAGTGCGACGAGATCATCGAAACAGTCAGGACGCATACGCTTGATCAGATCACGCATGCCACTCGATTCGAGCTGAAAGACAGCCGTTGTCTGCGTACTGCACAGCAGGTCGAAGGTCTTCTTGTCGCGCATTGAAATGCTGTCGACATTCAGGTTGGCCTCGGGGTCGGATGCATTGACGCTGCGCACAGCCCAATCGATGATCGTCAGAGTCTTGAGTCCGAGAAAGTCAAATTTGACCAGCCCAATCGCCTCGACATCGTCCTTGTCGAGCTGCGTTATCGTGTGTGTACTACCGTCTTCACAGTACAGCGGCGTGAAGTCGGTCAACTGACCTGGCGCGATTACAACGCCACCTGCGTGTTTTCCCGCGTTACGGACGAGGCCTTCGAGCGATCGTGCTAGGTCGATGATCGCGGCTACTTCCTCATCGTCACGGTACATTGCCGATAACTCTTCGGTCTGTTCCAGTGCCTTTTCGAGTGTGATACCGAGATCGAATGGAATGAGTTTAGCGATTCGATCGACGAATCCGTACGGCTGTCCAAGTACTCGCCCCGTATCCCGAATGACCGCCTTCGCGGCCATCGTGCCAAATGTAATGATCTGCGCAACGCGATCCCGGCCGTATTGTTGTGCAACGTAATCAATGACACGGTCGCGTCCATGCATACAGAAATCGACATCGAAATCGGGCATCGACACGCGTTCGGGATTGAGAAATCGCTCGAACAACAAATCGTGATACAGCGGATCAAGATCGGTGATGCCGAGTACCCAGGAAACCAGCGAGCCGGCACCCGAACCACGTCCCGGGCCAACCGGTATGTCGTTCGCGCGCGCCCAGCGTATGAAATCGGCAACAATCAGGAAGTAACCCGAAAAACCCATCCTGACGATGACATCAAGCTCGGTCGCTAAACGCGCGAGGTAGGGGGCGCTGACTGCATCTCTTTCATTGGCTGCGGTCGCTTCTTTCTCGAATTTCCGCTCAAGCTGCAGCGCCAGACCACGTCGCGC
>JADFKA010000120.1:4290-5999 GCA_022565135.1 Pseudomonadota bacterium | reverse complement strand
AAACGTGTTTCAGGCGAATGTCGAAGGACCCTGGATCAATCCGGACAACGCTTCGGTAGAGGATATTGCGGCCCTTGCGAGAGAGTGCCCATCCGGTGCGATCACCTTCGAACGTCATGATGGCGGCATGGATGAGACTGCACCATTGGTCAATACACTCTTTGTCCGCGAGAATGGCCCTTTGGCGATTCATGCGGAATTGGCCATCGATGGTAAAGCGGCCGGATTCAGAGCGACCTTGTGTCGCTGCGGCGCCTCGCAGAACAAGCCGTATTGCGACGGCTCCCACGTCGCCTCCAAATTCGAGGCCACAGGTGAATTGGCAGCAAAATCAGTCGAGCCATTGGAGCGTCAAAACGGCACGGTCACCGTCACGGCTTTTGCGGATGGACCGATTCAGTTAGAGGGCAATCTCGAGATCTGCTGTGGCACCGGCCGCGCGATCGCGAGGACACAAAAAACAGTCCTGTGTCGCTGCGGCGGATCAAGCAAGAAGCCCTATTGCGACGGTACACACGCCAAAATCGGATTTAAATCTTAGGAGTCTGCGCGGTAGAAAGTATTCCTACTGCGAAAGTGCCACAGCGGTCCATTTTTCCGATCTTTTTCGTTACGTAATGCCACTATGTGCCTCAAAAGATCGAATAACTGTCCTCGCTGTGACACTTTCTCGCTACGGATATTTCTACCACCCAGACTCCTGGGCAACCCTAAAAACGACCGGGGCGATATGGCGCTAATTCGTCGATCAGCTTGTTACTCGTAATTTCGTACGAGATATAGCGGCCCATAATTGCTGCAAGCGTCACACCGCTGTGCATGACGGCAATATAGACGTCTGAATTACCTGGAGAGAAGCCGACGATCGGAAGCCGATCTTGCGGCATGGGTCGGTAGCCGATAGTCAAATGATCATAGGCGGCATCGGCGGCGCCATGCAGTTTGCCTTTGATCTTGTCGAGAATTCTCTGGCCATGCATCTGACGTAATTCGTACGCCATCTCCTGCGGTCCCTGCAGAATACCTTGGTGTGCCGGTATGTCGGGAGCGTAGTAACCGTCTGTTCCAAGGATGCGGCCATCACGGTGCTGCTTGAAATAAATATGTGGTGTTTCGGCGACTCGACCGAGTAACGGCTTGGTCCGCCGGGTGTGGACGAGGATGCCCGGCGCATGGATAAGCGGTGGTGTATAGCCAGCTTGTGCGGCCAATGCCGGTGTGTCGACACCGCCGGCTATTACAAGACGGTCTAGCGAGTACGTGCCTGCCGTCGTCGCTACACCGCTCAAGCGATCGCCATTGAACTGTAGTTGAGTGACCTTGCAGGGATAAACAATATCGGCGCCGAGATGCTTTGCCTGATCCAGCAACTTCCGGGTTGTATGCACAGGATCCATATGGCCATCGAGTGCATTGAATGATGCCGCATCAAACGAACCGAGGTTCAGATTGGGCGCCAATTTAGCCAACTCATCCCGGTTTATCATGCGCGCGGCGTAGCCGGCCTGATCGAATTCCGCCACGGCGGCTTTCATCTACTCGACTACCCGACGCCATGGCGTAGCGGCCCTTGGCCAGCGCAGCGTCCAGCCTAGCAAGGAGGTCCAGCGTCAGCTCCACTTCATCGGCGTAGTCCCCGATGTTGACGGAGAGCTCCCGCAGGACCCGCTCTTCTTCCCTTCCCTCGGCGAGTTTGAGCTCCCGCCACT
>JADFKA010000120.1:0-4280 GCA_022565135.1 Pseudomonadota bacterium | reverse complement strand
CGGCGGCTTTCATTCTCTCGGCTTCCGCAGAGTTTACAGCCCAGTGAATCGCACCACCCCAGGTAATATCCAGTTGCAATTGCTGGTCCAGTTGCCGATAAGCCGCAATGCTTTTCAATCTCAGAGCTCGATAATGCGGATCGCTCGTGTGCGCGTTGATCCAGGCGAATGACTTGCTCGTGGCTCCTGAGGCGGGCGCGGATTTTTCGAACAATGTGACCTGTGCGCCGGTTCTGGCAAGATGCAGCGCAATCGAGGCGCCGACGATGCCGCCGCCGACAACGCCGACAGATAATTTCTGTTCTTTACCGAACGCTAATGAACTGACCGAGACGGTAGCGGCAAGACTGCCTGCGCCTTTTAAAAACGTACGACGCCGAATTATCATGACTTTTATCTCCGACAATTAATTGCAAAGTGTGTATGTAATTTCATCTTATCCGAAGGCGCGCCACAAAATTTGTACAGTTGCTAGACGGAGTCGATAATTTTATTTAGAGTCTTACTCGGGCGCATCGCATTGCTCGTAAGTTTGCTGTCAGGATTGTAGTAGCCACCGATATCCACAGCCTTGCCCTGGGCGGCAACCAACTCCGCGATGATCTTGGTCTCATTCTCAGCCAAAGCCTTGGCAACAGCTGAGAATCGCTCCGAGAATTCGAGGTCGCCGGTCTTCCCGGCAATTGCTTCCGCCCAATACAAGGCCAGGTAAAAATGACTGCCACGATTATCGATTTCCCCAACTTTTCGCGATGGCGATTTATGGTTTTCAAGATATCTGCCATTCGCGTAATTCAGTGCGTCGGCGATAATCCGGGCTCTCGCGTTATCGGTTTTCTCAGCCAGGTCCTCGATCGAGATTGCTAGTGCCAGGAATTCACCCAGCGAATCCCATCGCAAGTGGCCTTCACGCAAGAATTGCTGCACGTGTTTTGGTGCGGAACCGCCGGCACCAGTCTCGTACAGTCCGCCGCCTGCGAGTAATGGCACGATCGACAACATTTTTGCACTGGTGCCAAGCTCGAGAATCGGAAACAGGTCCGTGAGGTAGTCACGCAGAACATTGCCGGTTATCGAGATAGTGTCCTGGCCGTCTCTGACTCGAGCGAGTGTTATGCGCATGGCATCGACTGGAGAGAGGATACGTATATCCAGTTCGCTCAAGTCGTGGTCCTTGAGATAGCGATTGGTTTTTTCAATCATCTTGCTATCGTGTGCGCGGTTTTCGTCGAGCCAGAATATGGCCGGAATTCCAGCTTGCCTGGTTCGGGTGACCGCGAGTTTGACCCAATCCCTGATCGCGAGATCCGTGGTCTGGCACATGCGCCAGATATCCCCCTGCGCGACGGCATGTACCAGCAATACATTATCTTCCTCGTCAATGACCGTGACTCGCCCGGCCGCCGGAATCTCGAAGGTCTTGTCGTGCGAGCCGTATTCCTCGGCTTTTTGCGCCATCAGGCCGATGTTAGAGACGTTACCCATCGTCGTTACGTCGAACGCGCCAAATTCCTTGCAGAAGCTGATAGCCTCCTGATAGATACCTGCGTAGCAACGATCGGGAATCATCGCCTTGGTGTCGTGCAGCTCGCCATCAGGGCCCCACATTTTTCCGGATGAGCGAATGGCGGCTGGAATCGACGCATCGATAATCACGTTGCTCGGCACATGCAGATTGGTTATTCCCTTGTCCGAATCGACCATCGCGAGGGGCGGGTGTTTGGCATAGACCGCTTCAATATCTGCCTCGATCGCGCTTCGTTGAGCCTCTGGCAGGCCTGCGATTTTCGCGTAAACGTCGCCGATGCCATTGTTGGGTTCCACGCCCAGTTTGTCGAACAAAGCGGCGTGCTTTTCGAACACATCGCTGAAATAAACAGTTACCGCATGACCGAACATGATTGGATCGGAGACCTTCATCATGGTTGCCTTGAGATGCAGGGACAACAGCATATCGCCGCTACCCATGGCATCGATCTGCCGGGCATAGAATTCGCGTAATAACTGACAGCTCATGACTGTCGCATCGATGATTTCGTCCGCCAACACCGGTACCTGTTCGCGCAATACGGTGATTTCGCCGTCATCGCCTTCGAATTCTATGCGCAGGTAGCCGGCCCGGCCGATGACTACAGATCTTTCGCTGGAGTAGAAATCACCTTTATGCATATGGGCGATGTGAGTTTTCGAATCGGATCTCCACGCACCCATCGAGTGCGGGTATAACTTTGCATGATTTTTTACCGCCAGAGCGACACGCCGATCGGAGTTGCCTTCTCGAAGTACGGGATTGACTGCACTGCCCAATACCGCTGCGTAGCGTGTGTAGGTCTGCTGCTCTACATCGGTCTTCGGTTCCTCAGGATAGCCGGGAATGTCGAAGCCCTGCGATTGAAGTTCCTGGATTGCTGCACGTAACTGAGGGATCGATGCACTTATGTTCGGTAGTTTGACGATGTTTGCATCAGGTGTTTTCACGAGCTCACCCAGCTCTGCAAGAGTATCGGTGCGCCGCTGCTTGGTCGTCAGATGCTCAGGAAAGAGCGTCAGAATTCGTGCGGCCAGGGAGATATCGCGAGTCTCGATAACGATGTCGGCGGCATCTGTAAATGCCATGATGATCGGCAATAATGAGTGCGTGGCCAAAGCCGGTGCTTCGTCCGTTTGCGTATAGATTATTTTGGCGGTGCTCATGCTAATGTCGATTGGGCCGAGTACTGGTGACTGCCGGATAACCGGCGGCGCCATTATAGTGTGCCGGACATCAAAACTCTCGCTCAGAAACGAGAAGAGAGACTCCTGCAGGACAGGGGTCTCTCTGTATAAGCAAAGCAGGCAGCTTACGCCTTAAGGAGCACTGTTAACTTTCTGTGTTGCTGGGCCTCGCGCCGTCAGGATGATGTCCGCCTTTGCGTCCGTGGCTACCGCGGCGATCTCGCATCTGTTTGCGCATTGCCCGTCGTTCCTCGTCGGACATGTTCTTGTATCGCTCGCGAGCTGCCTGGCGTTCCTCATCAGACATGTTCGAATTGCGCCGGCGCATTGCCCGTCGATCTTCATCGGACATATTCTCAAACCGTTCGCGTGCGGCCTCGCGCTCTTCATCCGTCATGCTCTCGCGACGATCCCGCCTGGCCTGACGCTCTTCGTCCGTCATACGTGGTCGATGACGTTGGGCGCCGTCCCGGGCGTCCCTGTGCTCACCGGCTACGTGTCCCTGAGTATGAGTCGTCTCGTCGTCGCTGTAGGCGGCAGACGTTGCCAGCGTCAGCACTGACGCCATAATTAGCAACATCGGAGTTTTCTTGAAATGCATGATTCGTCCTCAATTGTCTCTATGCTGATAGCTTAACGCGGCACTGAGTGTTGGGTTGACATGACAACATAATACAAAGGAAAAAGAATTGTTTGGCATTACACCGGCCGCTATACGCCGGTAAACGCCAGGATTGGAAGGGGAAACGAATTGTTTGGCATTACACCGGCCGCTATACGCCGGTAAATGCAAAGAAAGGAGCTAGACAGAGGATTCAGGCGGCACGCTCGCACAAGGGCAATTCAAATTCGAATCGAGTGCCGGCATCGACCTTACTGATCACAGTGATGCGGCTGTCGTGCAGATCGAGTATTCGCTTGACGATCGCGAGTCCAAGGCCCGACGAATCGGAACGTGCCTCTTCCCCATTAAGTGCGCGATAGAAACGATCGAATATGCGCGGAATATCTTTGTCTGGAATGCCAAGTCCATTGTCCGACACTGCGACGGCAATGGTATCCGGACGCTCGGCGACTGAGATAGTGACTTCACCGCCGGGCGGCGTGAAGCGCACGGCGTTGCGCACGAGATTTTCCAGGACGCGCTGAATCAAACCGATATCCCCGATTGTAAACGCAGTTTCCGTTTTTATGTCGATGGCGAAATCGATGTTTTTCTTTTCCATCTCGAGCTCAAATTCCTGCGCGATGTCCTGCACCAGCTCGGGCAATGAAAACTCCTCTAAATTGAGAGTAACGCTGGCTGAGTCGAGCTTGGACAACTCGAACAGGTCGCCGATCAAGGTCCCTAAACGCAGAGTGTGGCGGCGCGCAATGCGCAGAAACCGATCACGCTCTTCACTCGTCATCGAGTCACCCTTTATAAGCAAGGTCTCAAGATATCCTTGCATTGCTGACAGCGGTGTCCGTAGGTCATGCGAAATATTCGATACCAGCTCGCGTCGTAGTTGATCGTTTTCTTGCAGCTGCTCAATCTGTTCTCGGATACGGGAGGACATATCAAC
>JADFKA010000119.1 GCA_022565135.1 Pseudomonadota bacterium | reverse complement strand
ACCTGTTCGGCGATATCCACTGCCTGATTCGGCGTGCAAAATCCGATGACGTCGGCAACGCGCGGGTAAGTATCGCTCTCACCGTGGTGCATGCCCATGCCGCCGCCAACCGCAACATTGAATCCGGCCAAACGCCCGTCTTTCTGGATGGCGATGAAGCCCAAGTCCTGGGAAAAGATATCGACATCGTTCGACGGCGGGATCGCGATGCCTATTTTGAATTTGCGAGGCAGGTACGTGGCTCCGTATATCGGTTCGCTGTCCTCGCCTCCAGCAACACGCTTCTTGTCCAGCCAGATCTCGTGGTAAGCACTGGTATTCGGCGTCAGGTGTGCGCTGATCTCTGTCGCTGTTCTGTAGGCGGCTGCGTGAATAGCCGACTTTTCAGCCAATGGTGTACACATGACATTTCGATTCACGTCCCCGCAGGCAGCGATCGTATCCAGCAAGCTGTTATTGATGGCCGCGATCGTTGCTTTGAGATCGCTCTTGATCACACCGTGAAATTGAAACGCTTGTCGCGTAGTCAGTCGCAACGTGTTATTGGCGTATTGTCGGGCCAGCGTGTCCATTTGCAGCCACTGCGCGGATGTGGCAATGCCGCCTGGCACGCGCACCCGAATCATGAAGCTGTGCGCAGGCTCGAGCTTCTGTCGCGTGCGCTCGGCCCGAATGTCGCGGTCGTCCTGCTGGTAGAAGCCGTGAAATTTCGACAGCTGCGTGTCGTCCTCGGCGAGAGTACCGGTGGCGTTGTCCGCAAGGCTTTCAATAATCGTGCCGCGCAGGTAATCGCTGCGCGCCTTGATGCCTTCAACCTCTGTCAATGTATCGTCGCCGCTCATCAGTACACGTCCCGTTGGTAGCGGCGAGTTCTCTTGAGGTCGTTTACGTATTCGCGTGCGTCTTCGCCTGCAAGGCCACCATGTTGTTGGACGATCGCCAGCAGGGCATCGTGAACATCGGCCGCCATGTGTTTGGAATCGCCACAGACATAAAAGTGTGCTCCTTGCTCGAGCCAAGCGTAAATTTCCGCGCCTTTTTCGATCAGCCTGTGTTGTACGTATAGTTTCGCGCTTTGATCCCGCGAAAACGCGACGTCGAGAATGCTGAGTAAACCCTCTTTGCGGTATCGCAACCACTCGAGCTGGTACAGAAAGTCGCTAGCCAGGTTGCGATCGCCGAACACGAGCCAGTTTTTGCCACGCTGTCCGTGTTCACGCCGGTGTTCTACGAATGCGCGATAGGGCGCGACGCCGGTACCAGCGCCGACCATGATAATGGGTGTATCGCCGTCCGTTGGCAGGCGAAAATTGTCATTCGGCTCAATATAAACTGGCGCATGAGTTATGTCGCTGATCAGGAAATTCGACGCCGACCCCCAGTGTTGCCGACCGAATTGTTCATAGTCGACAACGGCGACGGTCAGATGGGCCTCGTCAGGATTAGCGTCGGGGCTGGAGGCGATTGAATACAGTCGTGGCGTGAGGCGACGCAGCGAATCGATGAGTTGCTGCGGTTGCCAGTCAACGCGAAATTCATGCAGCAAGTCGATGAGCTGGCGCGTTTCAAGATAATTCGAAAACTCATCGCGGTCTGCGAGTATCGTCTCCAGTGTCGGATGCGATTTTGCGACCGCGTCAAGTATGGGACGACTCAACGCCGTCACTTCTTTATAAAGTGAAAATGCGTCTCGCAAAGTTGTGGTCTTGCCGTCGAGTTCGACAGGCTCATCGCCGACGAATGAGGTTGCTTGCAGAAGAGCATCCACGAGTTGTGGCGGATTCGTTGGCACAATACCGAGCGAGTCGCCGGGCTGATAAATAAGGCCGGAGCCTTCGAGGTCCAGTTCGATATGGCGCACATCTTTGCTAGAGCCGCGACCGGTAATGGCCTGGCGAATCAGGATTTCTGAGCTATATGGCTGTTGTTTTGTATAGGCAGGTGACGTCGGCACGGCGCTCAGGTGCATCGAACGTGGTACTTCGATGATGCTCGCTGATTCTCGAGCGTGTTCGACGACCTGGTTTGCCCAGGCGGAGGAGCGTGACTCGAAGTCCAGGTCGCAATCGGCGCGATCAACAACGCTCGTTGCGCCAAGCTCCTTTAGCCGGGCGTCGAAGTTTTTGCCGATTTCGCAGAAGTCGGCATAACTCGAGTCACCGAGCGCAAGCACCGAGAAATTTAATTGCTCGAGACGTGGCGCTTTATCGGACGTCCAGAATTCGAAAAACGGTTCGCTACCCTCGGGTGCCTCGCCGATGCCATGGGTCGCCAGGACAAATACGGCATTCTCGATATTTTTTAAGACCTTCGGCCGTACATCGCGCAGGTCCTGCAACTTGGTTGTCAGCCCAAGCATGCCGGCATCTGCAGCTAGTTGTTCCGCTACGTGTCGGCTATTGCCCGTTTCCGTTGCATAGAAAATATGCCAGGTTGGCGCATGAGCCGATGCTGCCGGGGCAGCGGCGGCGACAGGATGTAACGCAGAGAATGACGATGCTGGTGCTGTCGACCCAGCCAGGCCCGCCAGGAAGCCACTGCTCCAGATCAACTGCTCGCGGTCGAAATGCGCGACCGTCTGCCGTAACGCGGTCAAATCGTCCGCGCTGACAATCGCTGCGATTGCATCCTGCGGAACTGATGCCACGCTGGTCTCCTGATCATCGGAGACTCTACGCTAATGGCAATCGTGTCATTGCAGAACGACTAAGTTCTTATCGGCCGATAACTTGCGGATATACATAGATTTCAGCATGGTTGCCAAATCGAGCAATCGAACCTAGAGCCCTGACAATGACGTTTCCGCTGATTGGCCCGGAGCAGGACTTTGCGCTCTGGTCGATTCTTATCGCGTTGGCGGGTTTTGGCTTTTGGTGCGAACGCTATCCCTGGGGCAGAAAATACTCGGGTGTCATGCTACTGATCACCGCCGCAATCGTTCTGGCAAACCTCAAAATCATTCCGACTTCGGCGCCCGTTTATGATGCTATCTGGGACTATCTCGTGCCGATTGCAATTCCGTTGCTGCTGTTTGAGGCAGACCTCAAGCGCATCGTCCGTGAATCGGGCCCAACGCTTATCGCATTTGTCATAGGCGGCGCGGCAGTCGTCGCCGGCGTAAGCATCGGTGTGGCATTGCTGGATCTTGGCTCTAACGAGGCGGAATTGGCCGGCATTTTTACAGGTACGTATATCGGTGGGAGCCTGAATTTCGCGGCAGTTGCAGAAGCAAGCGGAATGCAGGATGGCAGCATGCTCGCGGCCGCTATTGCGGCCGACAACGTAGTAACGAATTTACATTTCTTACTGATCATTTTTTTGCCTGGCATCGCCTGGCTGGCAAGACGATATCCAACTCATCACATGGACACCGCTGAGCAATTTACTGCGGAGTCCCAGGCCAAATTGCACCGAATCGCGGATCTGGATATCGCCGGTTTGCTTGCAGCACTGGCGCTGGCTTTCATGCTGGCGGCAATGGGCCAGGCGCTGGCGGAGTTCGTGGGTAAACCGCAGTTTGCGATTCTCGTGACTACAGCACTGACATTGTTGTTTGCAACGTTTCTGCCGCAACAGGTGCAAAAGCTTTCAGGTCACGGCGACGCGGGCAATGTGATGATGTTTATCTTTCTTGCGAGTGTCGGTGCGACGGCGGACATTTGGCAACTGATTGCGATCGGGCCCGTGCTGTTCATATTCGCTTCAATCATCATCATCGTTCACCTGATTATTTTGTTCGGTGTGGGCAAAGTGCTGAAGCTCGATCTCGCGGAACTCGCGATGGCGTCGGCCGTTTGCATTGGCGGTCCATCGAGTGCTGCCGCGCTCGCATCTGCAAAAGGCTGGCGAGACCTGTTGATTCCCGGTGTGCTTGCCGGCTCCTTCGGCTATGCCGTCGGCAGCTTTGTTGGCGTTAGTGTCGTTGAGTGGTTGCGTTAGTTATGGTCTAGTGGGAAAAGGACAGGATATCGCCGATGATCGCGTAACCGGTTTCGATTCTGCCTGCGCCTGGACCGATCAGTGTGATATCGCCCAGCAAGTCGGTGCTGTAAGTAATGGCATTGGTGGCACCACTGATACCGTACAAAGGGTGCGTGGCATCCAGTTTGACCGGTTTGACGGAACCCTGCATCCGGCCATCAACGGTCTCGAGTGTGCCAATCAGTTTCCAGCGTTGATTCTCGGTCTGCGCCGACTGGATCTGGGCAGCGCTGATGCCGCTGATGCCTTCGCAACTGACATCGTCCATCGTCATGCTTTGACCCATCACCAGGTTGGCCAGGATAACGACTTTGGCGGCGGCATCGTGGCCGTCCACATCGCCGGCGGGATCCGCTTCCGCGTAACCTTTCGCCTGGGCATCTTGCAGCGCATCGGCATAATTTGCGCCGTTCTCCATCTCGCCAAGAATATAGTTGCTTGTGCCGTTGAGAATGCCCTGAATGCGGGTGACGCCGGCTGCGGCCAGCAACTTCATGCCCAGTGCCAGGGCGGGCGTACCGCTCATAACAGTACCCTCTACACCGATTTGGCCACCATAGGTTTTACTGAGCTCCAGCATTTTCGGAAAATGCAGTGCCGCCGGTCCCTTGTTAGTGGTGGAGACATTCATTCCCGACTCGAGTGCCTGGATAATGTGGCCCAGTGCCGGCTCACCGGTCTTGAGATCGGTAAAGGACAGTTCGACCAATACATTGGCGCCGCTCATCTCGATCGTTGCACCGGCATCCCAGTCTTTATCGGCTGCGGGAAATTCTTTCAGATCGCCCTTGTCGTTGATGTGATCCAGCAAAGCCTGGGGATCGAAGCCGTCCGGATCGGCGATGCTGCCTTTATAGAGGTCGCAGATAGCGACGATGCGAATATTGGCGTCAAATTTCTCACGCAGCAGCGGGGCTTTGCTTGCCAGAATTTCGGCCAGGCCCTGGCCCACATTGCCGAAGCCGATCAAGGCCAGATTATATTCCACGGTCAGTCTCGTTATTAAAGGTTAAAGCAATAGGTTTTCAATTCGGTCATCTCGTGGATGGCGTGAACTACGCCTTCTTTACCGAGACCGGAGCCGCGTGTGCCGCCAAAAGGCATAGCGTCAATTCGGAAGTCGCTACTGTCATTGATCATTACACCGCCGCAGTTCAAGCGTCGGCTATCGTAAAAGCCGTGGCCAGATCGCGAGTAAATACGCCTGCCTGCAGTCCGTAATCCACGTCATTAGCCCGGTCAATCGCTTCTTGAATATTCTCGAATGCGTACAGGGCGACGACCGGGCCGAATATTTCTTCTTTGGAGATGCGGCATTCAGCCGCTACGTTGTCCAGCACCGTCGGCTGATAGTAACGCCCCTCACATTCGCCACCCGTCAATATTCGGGCACCGGAGTCCAGGGCATCCTGCACAAATTCGCTGATCTTGAGCGTGGCCGCATCGCTGATCATTGGTCCCATATCTGTCGTTTCATCCAGCTTGTCGCCCACTTTAATTCTTTTTGTGAGTTCTACGAACCTGTCTCTAAAATTATCGAATGAATCTTCTTGAATGAAGAGTCGTTGCACATGCAGGCAGTTCTGGCCGGCGGCCCAGAATGCACCGCGGACGGTCGACTCCACTGCCAAATCCATGTCGGCATCATCCATTATGATGCAGGGGCAGTTACTGCCCAGTTCCATGCCGATTTTTTTCAAACCGGCCTGTGCCAGAATCTTGTGCCCCACGAGCGGTCCGCCCGTGAAAGACACCATGCGCACTCGAGGGTCAGAAACCAACTGATCGCCGATGATGGCGCCCGAACCGGTGATTAACTGCAGCACCCCGGTGGGTAGTTCAGTTGCCTCGAACAGTTCCACCAGTTTCTTGGCGGACAGGGGTGTTGAGGAATGTGGCTTCAGGATCACCGCATTACCAGCCGCGATGGCAGGCCCGATCTTATGCGCAACCAGGTTGAGCGGGTCATTGTATGGTGTGATGGCGAGCACAACCCCGACAGGTAGACGCTTGAAGTAGCCAAACCGGTTTTCGGAGCCGGGCATCTGGTCAAAAGCGATTATTTCCCCGCCCAAACGGCGGGCTTCTTCCGCACTGA
>JADFKA010000118.1 GCA_022565135.1 Pseudomonadota bacterium | reverse complement strand
CTGCAAGATGCTGACATTTCCGGATGTCATATTGATAATGCTGCCCGGAATGAAAAACGGGGATACGCGCCGCGGCCCGCCAGCCAGCATCTTGTTGTGATTGTCCTCGATAAACTTGATGCCACCGATACCGGCGCCCATCGCGATGCCGATCGCATCACCGTTTGCCTCGGTAATTTCCAGGCCTGAATGCTCTATCGCCTTGACGCTCGCGGCGATTCCGTAGTGAATAAACGGGTCTGTTTTACGTGCTTCCTTGGGTGACAGGTAGTCATCGATATCGAAGTCTGTGACAATTCCGCCAATGCGTGTAGGCAGGCTGCTCGTATCGAAATCATCAATCAGGCGGATACCGGAAACGCCCTCACAGACATTTCGCCATGCATCATCCAGCCGGCTGCCTACCGGTGAGACGATGCCCATGCCGGTAATAACGACTCGACGTTCTTTCAAGGTAGCACCGTTGGGGTGTGGCAGATCTGCCGAATAGTCAATTGAAGAGCATCGGCGCGGCGCAGTGCGCCGCGCCGAAAGACCTAGTCGTTTTTTGCGCGAGCGGTTACAAAGTCGATGGCTTGTTGGACCGTAGTGATTTTTTCAGCGTCCTCGTCCGGGATTTCAGTTTCGAATTCCTCTTCGAGGGCCATTACCAGCTCGACTGTGTCGAGTGAATCCGCACCCAGATCATCGACAAATGAAGCATCGTTGGTGACGTCTTTTTCTTTGACGCCGAGTTGCTCGGCAACGATACTCTTAACTTGTTCTTCGATACTGCTCATAGTGGTCGCTTCTCCTGAGAAGACTTGTGAAATATGTGGCTTGGCAGGGTCACATTGTTCCTATTCTACAGCGGGCTCGTCTGGAATGCCGCCTGTGGCGCTTGAAAACACGCTTGAAAACCCCAAAAAATCTCTCTAAGTCATTGATAATTCAAGGTGCTGCCTGACCGTGGACGGTATTGTATGTGAATCGCCCATGGCAATCTACACACAATTTCCGGCCAATTCAGTTCATCAGCAGGCCGCCATTTACGTGCATCGTCTCACCCGTAATGTAGGCGCCCGCCGGCGAGGCAAGAAATAGCACAGCATTGGCAATATCGACGCCTTCGCCGAGTCGCCGCAGGGGCACGTTGGCCAGCATGCTCTCGCGTTGTTCGTCTGACAGCCCACGAGTCATGTCCGTATCGATGAAGCCAGGAGCGACGACATTGACCGTAATGTTCCGGGAACCGATCTCGCGGGCCAGTGATTTCGAAAATCCGATGATGCCCGCCTTGGCTGCCGCATAGTTGGATTGCCCGGCATTTCCCATGATGCCGATAACGGATGCAATATTGATGATTCGCCCATACCTCGCTTTCATCATGCCGCGCAGGCAGGCTTTGCTCACGCGGTATACACCGCTAAGGTTGGTCGACAATACATCTTCCCAATCTGCCGTTTTCATCCGCAGCAACAGATTGTCTCGTGTAATACCGGCATTGTTGACGACAATCGTAGGGCTACCTTCGTGTTCTTGAATGTTGGCGATCGCCGATAGCACAGATTCATCATTGGCGATATCCAGCACAATGCCCCGGCTACTGCCGCCAAGTGCTGCGGATATCGCTTGCGCGCCCGCCGCGCTGGTTGCCGTGCCAACAACGGTTGCCCCGGCCGCCGAGAGTACTTGCGCGATCGCCGCGCCGATGCCTCTGGAAGCACCGGTGACAAGGGCGACGTTGCCTTGCAATGCGTCTTTGCTGAACGAACTGCTCATGATTTTCCCTTTTATTGTTGCACTATCGGCTCAATTTGCAGAGCAACTTGCAGACCGTCGACGGAGTTTATGCATGCGCATGGAGTCGTCTTGTCGATGCGCCGCATGAGTCCGGCCAGGACCTTGCCGGGACCGCACTCAATAACCGATGCGGCGCCTGCGGCGGTCATCGCATGGATTGTATTGACCCACTGCACGGGTGCATACACCTGCCGCGACAGACGCTCGCGAATGTCCTGCGCATCTGCGTAGGGTGTCGCAGTCGACGCCGCCATAACAGTGATGCCAGGCGCTTCGAATTTCGCGGCGGCGAGCGCCTCCTGCAGTGCCTCTCCTGCTGCGCGCATCAGTGAGGAGTGAGCCGGAACGCTGACGGGCAATATCAGGGCGCGCCGGGCGCCCTGCTCCCTGGCCAGCTCAATTGCACGGTCTATTGCATCCTTATCGCCGGCGATAACCACCTGTCCCGGAGCATTGAAATTCACTGCGTCGACGACCTCTCCTTTTGCCGCCTGCGCGCACACTGCCATTATCGCATCGTCATCCAGGCCCAGAATGGCTGCCATCGCGCCGCCACCGGCCGGAACTGCCTGTTGCATCAATTCTGAGCGCTGCCGCACGACGGTCAATGCGTCGGCAAAGCTCACAGCCCCTGCACAGACCAACGCCGTGTACTCGCCCAGACTGTGTCCCGCCATCTGGTCCGGCACTGCGCCACCAGAGCTTTGCCAGACTCGCCACGCTGCGTAACCCGCCGTCAGCATGGCCGGTTGCGTTACGACGGTTTCCCCCAGGCGTTTTTCCGGGTCATTCTGGACCAGCTGCCACAGGTCATATCCCATGATGTCGCTGGCCTCGGCATAGACATCGGCAACTTCAGTGAAGTCAGCGGCGAGATCAGCCTGCATGCCCTGCGACTGCGATCCCTGGCCCGGAAATACCATGGCAATCGTCAATGTGGTCTCCGTCGAGCTGATGACGCGTGGGCGCGCATTATATAGGCGCTTACGGCCGGACTCTAATGCACAGCCATGCGGCTGTAACAGATCCCGACAATGCGCCGTACAGATGGGCAGCAACGATCACGGCGCCGCCCGATGATGCCTCGGATCCGGGCAAGGGCCCAACGAACTGCTCATAGACGATCTTGGCAGTGATCATCGCAGCCAGAAACCACGCCTCAGGACTTCGCTCTCGCAATCCTGGCACGATGCCAGCGGCGAATAGTCCGTGCAATAAGCCGGACAAACCGACATACCAGGCTAGCTGCGGCTGCAAAACCCAGAATCCCAGGTCCATGCCGAGAATCGTCAGCAGTGTTATCTGCAGCCACTGAGCGGCAGTGAAACGGTGTGACACCAGGTACCAGACGAGCAACAAGCCGGCGGCGTCGAGCGCGAAATGCGATGCGCCGAGATGCACGAAATGGCCCGTAAAAAGTCGCCAAACCTCCCCAGTGGCGATAGCCGCACGATCGTAGCGCAACCAGATGCGCCCAGGATCACCCAGTAACATGAGCAGAGCAGCGGCACCGACGACGATGCCGGGCAACAACCACCCATATATCCAGGCGGTTGGTTGGTGCTGTGGCTTACCTTCATCTAACCCCATGTTTGATATACTGACGTTTATAGGATTAACGAGTCAATGCAGACGCTTCGACGTCATACTGCGGAGTGACTATTGTGAATCAATTTGCCAGACAACAGCCGCTACCTGCGGGCCAGCGTGCCTTTACGCTGATCGAGATCATGGTCGTGGTCATTATCATTGGCATTCTTGCCGCCATAGTCGCCCCGAATGTAATCGGTCGCGTGGACGATGCCCAGATCACGAAGGCCAGAGCAGAAATCTCAAATATCGAAAATGCCATGAAGTTCTATCGCCTCGATAATTTTACCTACCCGTCCTCCGATCAAGGCGTGGAAGCACTGGTAGCGAAGCCTGCTGATCCGAGTATCAAAAACTGGAAGACTGGTGGCTACCTTGATCGTGTGCCGAAAGATCCCTGGGGCAATGCCTACCTGTACCTTAATCCGGGTAACCATAGAGAATTCGATGTCTACACGCTCGGACGGGATGGACGTCCTGGTGGAGAAGGCATCGATGCCGATATCGGCAACTGGGATCTCGACTAACACCTCGCGCACTGCGGCGACGTCCCGAGCCTATGAACTATCGCGGCCGCCCTTTCGGCTTCTCATTAATCGAGCTCTTGGTGGTCATCGTCATCATCGCTATCGTGTCCTCGATTGCCGTGCTGTCTCTTGGCCTGCTTGGCGATGATCGTGAATTGCAGACCGCAGCCCGGCGCTTGAGCTCGCTTGTCGAAATTGCTCAGGATGAGGCGGTGATGCAGGGCCGAGAGTTCGGGCTCGAAGTAATGGTCGATTCCTACCGGTTTGTCGAATTCGATCCGTACGCGAACCAGTGGGGCGAGCTCCTGGGCGACGATATTTTTCGCACTCGATCTTTGCCCGAGGATATTGAATTCGAGCTATTTCTCGAAGATCGACGCATTCTGCTCGATATTGAGGCAGGCGATTTCGATGCGCCCGACGAATTTGCCATTCGTGATCTGTCTGAAACCTACGCGCCACAAATCTGGATTTTTTCAAGTGGTGATATGACACCATTCGAACTGCACATTCTGCGCAGATTGGCGAACCAGTCGGTCGTGCTACGCGGTGATCTGACCGGGGCGATTGAATTCGTCACTAACGATGACTAGAACCCATGGATTCACATTGATTGAGGTGATGGTATCGCTCGCCATCATCGGCATGTCGTTGTTGGCGCTTGCCGAAGTAATGGGCAGCATGATCGATAATTCCAATGCCATGCGTGAAAAAACGTACGCGAGCTGGATAGCTCAGAACAAGATCGCGGAATTTCACCTCGCAAACGTAATTCCGGAGGTGTCGGCGACAAGTGGCGAAATCGACTACGCCAATACTACTTGGTACTGGCGCGCTGTCATTGCGGAAAGCGGTGTCGAAAATCTATATCGCGTCGATGTGACAGTTTTTTATCCCGATAGGAATACCAAGATTCGGGCCGTTACAGGATTTATTGGCGAACCTGTCATTCTAGGGCAAAGTAATCGTTCCTGGAATCGTGGCTCGCAAAACCCGGGTGAGACTAGATGACACGGTATGCGGCCAAGGGTTTTACGCTCATTGAAGTGATCGTTGCACTCGCCGTTTTTGGTGTGATGTCGATGCTTGCGTACTCGGCGCTGGGATCGACGCTGTCGAACGTCGACTATCTGACCGAGCGCATGGACCGGCTGCAATCTTTGCAGCGTGCCGTGCGCTATCTGAGCACTGATCTGATGCAAACGGCTCCCAGACCAGTGCGCAATGAACTTGGTGATGGCTTCGTGCCCGCGCTGCAGACCAGTCTCAGTTCAGACTTTTTGCTAGAGGTGACTCGTGGTGGCTGGACTAATCCGGCCGGATTGCCGCGTGGAACCTTACAACGCGTTGCCTACCGGCTCGAAGACGATGAACTGGTTCGCTATCACTGGAACGTGCTTGACCGGACCTATGCGAACGAGCCGATCGCGACAGTGCTATTGAATGATGTTGAAAGCCTGTATTTTCGTTTCCTGCAGGACAACGACGAATGGACCAATAGTTGGCCGCCGCACGGACAAGCTGGTGGCGATTCGATACGGTCCCGGCCGCGCGCCGTCGAATTTGTATTGACCTTGATCGACGAGGGCGAAATCTACCGGATCATTGAGGTGGCGCCATGAAGCATCGCTCGAAACATCGCGGTGTCGCGTTGATTACGGCGCTGCTGATCATGGCACTGATAACAACATTGGTGTTCAGTCTGAGCTGGGACAACTCACTGAGCCTGCGCCGTACCTATGTGTCGATGTATCGGGAGGAAGCCATTCAGGGTGCTATCGGGGCCGAGAGCTGGGTGCTCGGCATTTTGCGGCAGGACCTCGAAGACAGCGACACTGATCATCTCGGTGAAATCTGGGCCATGGATATGCCGCCATTGCCTTTGGAAAGTGACGACATACGCGGCGAGATTATCGGCCAGATTGAGGACCTGCAGGGCCGCTTTAACATCAATAACCTGCTTGGCGCGAACGGAGAAGTCGATGTGCCGTCCCTGGAGCAGTTTCGCAGATTACTGGCAGCGCTGGGCATTGATCCGCGATTTGCGGGAATCGCGGCAGACTGGCTCGATGCCAACCAGGATGCTGAATTTCCAGACGGCGCTGAGGATTCGATCTACACCAGCATGATTCCGCCCTATCGCACAGCCAATCGATTCCTGACGAGCACCAGCGAGCTTGCAGCACTTGAGGGTATGGACAAAGCCACTATCGATATCCTTTTGCCGCATATCACG
>JADFKA010000117.1:5074-6142 GCA_022565135.1 Pseudomonadota bacterium | reverse complement strand
GTACCGACAAGTGGTGCTTCCGAACGCAGTGTCGGCACCGCCTGACGTTGCATATTCGAGCCCATGAGTGCGCGGTTCGCATCATCGTGCTCGAGAAACGGAATCAACGAGGCAGCAACCGATACGATCTGACGCGGACTAACATCCATGTAATGAATATCGCCAGGAATCGATAGTGTGAACTCATTATTGTGGCGAACCGACACGAGATCTTCGACGAACTTGCCGTTCTTGTCGAGCTCCGCATTCGCTTGCGCAATGACGAACTGGCTTTCCTCGATCGCGGAGAGGTACTTGATCTCCGCCGTCGCCTTGCTTTTCGTGACCTTTCGATAGGGCGTTTCGAGGAAACCATACTCATTCGTTCTTGCATAGACCGCAAGCGAGTTTATCAGGCCGATGTTTGGGCCTTCGGGCGTCTCAATCGGGCAGACCCGACCGTAGTGAGTTGGATGCACATCGCGCACCTCGAAACCTGCACGCTCTCGGGTGAGGCCACCGGGACCAAGCGCCGAAACGCGGCGTTTGTGTGTAACTTCCGACAACGGATTGTTCTGATCCATAAACTGCGAAAGCTGACTTGAACCAAAGAATTCTTTGACCGCTGCAGCAACTGGTTTCGCATTGATCATCTCTTGCGGCATCAAACCTTCAGACTCGGCCTGTGTCAGGCGCTCCTTTACGGCGCGCTCTACACGAACCAGACCCACGCGGAATGCGTTTTCAGCCATTTCGCCAACGCTACGAACACGGCGGTTACCAAGATGGTCGATGTCGTCAACCGTGCCGAATCCATTGCGAATGTCGACCAGCGTCTTCAACACCAACAGGATGTCGTCCTTATTGAGAACACCGCTGCCTTCTGACGTATCACGACCAACACGACGGTTGAATTTCATCCTTCCAACGCCCGACAGGTCGTAGCGATCTGGATTGAAGAACAGGTTCTGGAAAAGGTTCTCAGCCGCTTCCTTGGTTGGAGGTTCGCCCGGTCGCATCATGCGATATACCTCGACCAGCGCTTCGAGGCGCGTCGTCGATGGATCGATTTTAAGTGTGTTCGATATA
>JADFKA010000117.1:0-5064 GCA_022565135.1 Pseudomonadota bacterium | reverse complement strand
ATCGAGGTCGTTTACATACAATGTACGAATGTGCTCTATACCAGCGGCAATCAGGGTTTCGATAAGCTCGGCTGTCAACTCCTCGTTCGCGGGAGCCAACAATTCACCAGTCTCGGTATCGACGACATCGTGAGCCAGGATCTTGCCTTCAAGGTACTCGGCCGGCACGATAAGCTTCTTGACCGTAGACTTTTTCATGTCTTGGACATGCTTGGCCGTAATACGTCGGCCCTCTTCGATGATGAGCTTGCGGCCCAGTTTGATATCAAACGTCGCGGTATCACCTCGCAGACGCTCCGGTACCAGGCCCATCTTGATATCTTTTGCAGACAGGTAAAAATCGTTCGAGTCGAAGAACAAGTCGAGCATTTCTTCGTTGTTCATACCCAGCGCACGCAGAATGATCGTCACCGGCAACTTGCGACGGCGATCGATGCGTGCAAAGACCGAGTCCTTCGGATCGAACTCGAAATCGAGCCACGAACCACGATAGGGAATGATGCGCGCAGAAAACAGCAGTTTGCCCGAGCTATGCGTCTTGCCCTTGTCATGGTCGAAAAAGACACCCGGCGAACGGTGCAGCTGAGAAACGATAACGCGCTCGGTACCATTGATGACAAACGTGCCGTGATCAGTCATTAGCGGCATTTCACCGAGATAGACTTCCTGCTCACGAATGTCCTTGACGGGCTTTGGCGTGCCGCTCGCTTCTCTGTCATAAATGATGAGGCGTACGAGCACGCGAATCGGCGCCGCGTAGGTTAATCCACGCATCTGGCATTCCTTGACGTCGAATACCGGTGTGCCGAGACGGTAGCTCACATACTCGAGCGCCGCGTTGCCCGAATAGCTGACAATCGGGAACACGGACTTGAATGCAGCATGCAGACCGATGTTAGTGCGTGCTTCGATCGATTTGTCAGTCTGCAGAAATCTGCGATACGAATTAACCTGAATCGACAACAGGTACGGTACGTCCAGGATTGTCGGGCGTTTGCCGAAATTCTTGCGAATTCGCTTTTTCTCGGTGAATGAATAAGCCATTCGAGAGATTCCTCGTTAGTTACAGATGCGCGCAAGCAACCAGCCTAATTTCGACTGGCCGCCTGCCCGACTTATGGACCATCGGGTCCTTTAGCAAAAGAGAACGCAAGAGCGTTACTTGAGCTCTACAGAAGCGCCGGCTTCTTCCAGCTGCTTCTTGATCTCTTCTGCTGCGCCTTGTGATATGCCTTCCTTGATCGTTGAGGGGACGCTTTCAACCGTGTCCTTGGCTTCCTTCAAGCCAAGCCCGGTGATCGTGCGGACGGCTTTGATGACGCCAACTTTGGCCTGACCGAAGCTCGTTAGAACAACGTCGAATTCGTCTTTCTGCGCCGCTGTTTCACCCGCATCGCCGCCTGCGGCAGGACCTGCAGCAACAGCTACCGGTGCAGCCGCGGACACACCCCACTCGTCTTCCAGCATTTTGACGAGCTCAACAACTTCCATTATTGGCTTAGCGCTCAATTCTTTGAGCAGATCTTTATTTGACAGTGCCATTTCACTATTCCTCTAAAAAGTTTCCTTAGTCAGGTAAATCTCATCCAGGTTCACGCCGCTTCCTGGCTGCCACGCGCAGACAAGGTCCGTGCGAGCATCGCGGATGGTTCGGCGAGAGTCCGTGCCAATTGGCTCATTGGTGCGATCAGGACGCCGAGCAGCATCGCGCGCGCCTGCTCCAGGGTTGGCAAATCTGCCAACATCTCGAGATCCGTCGCTGGCAATAATTGCCCGCCGGTTGCCAGCGATACCGCCTGCAGAGCGCTGTGCCCCTTGGCGAAATCCCTGATGACCCTGGCAGCGGCACCTGGATCCTCTTTGGCAAAAGCGAGCAGGATTGGACCTTTGAGCGAGTCTTGCATGCACTCAAAGTCAGTACCCTCGACCGCCCGACGTGCAAGCGTGTTTTTCACGACGCGCAGGTACACGCCGGCACTGCGCGCTTCTTTACGCAGCTCCGTCATTTCGGACACAGTCAAGCCTCTGTATTCGACCGCAATGGCCGTTACAGAGTCTCCCGCAATCGCTTTTACCTCTTGAACAAGTGCTTTCTTGTCTTCGAGTCTCAGTGCCATGAATATCTCCTGGCATACGGTTACACACAACGTTGAAAATTCCTTCACGCACGCTGTCTGGAACACCCGTTCCATTCAAGGTGACTGAACTTTCACCGCCCCTTCGGGAACACCCGTTCCCATGTCGGATGGCAACCGTTGCCAGCAACAGCTGACTAAGGTTTCACCATCTGCGTAGGCAGTAAATTAAGATCAGCGGTCAGACTGATCACCTACGGTCTTCGACGATCGCCGAATCCTTTCGGCTACCTGCCGCGTCGTCCGAAAACGGCGCCGCAAATTTTTACTCAGGCATCTATTGACGCCCGCTCCACTAACGCGCTCTCATCACCACACCAACTAGGCATCGATTGATGCTCGGTCCACGGATACACCGGGTCCCATCGTTGACGAGACGGTTAATTTCTTAACATACAGACCCTTAGCCGAAGCCGGCTTGGCCTTCTTGAGGTCAGCCAGCAACACCTCGAGATTTTCCTTCAATGCCGGCACTGCGAAATCGGCGCGACCGATCGGGCAATGAATAATGCCCGCTTTGTCGGTGCGGTAACGCACCTGGCCGGATTTGGCATTTTTAACTGCCGTTTCAACATCCGCCGTCACGGTACCCACTTTCGGATTCGGCATCAGGCCGCGCGGGCCGAGAATCTGGCCAAGCAGACCAACAACACGCATCGCATCTGGCGTTGCGATAACGACGTCAAAATTGAGCTCGCCTTTTTTGATCGTCTCCGCGAGGTCTTCGAATCCAACGATGTCGGCGCCAGCAGCTTTTGCCTTGTCAGCATTCTCACCCTGGGCAAATACAGCTACGCGAACTGTCTTACCCGTTCCGTTCGGCAGAACCGTTGACCCTCGTACGACTTGATCCGACTTGCGCGGATCCACGCCGAGATTTACCGACACGTCGATACTCTCGGGAAACCTGGCCGTGGCCAGCTCTTTCACGAGGCCTAGGGCGTCATCGATCTGGTAGTTCTTATTGGCATCGACCTTTTGGCGTGCAGCTTTTCTGCGCTTGCTTTCAGCGGCCATCAGTTAACTCCCTCAACTTCGATCCCCATGCTCCGAGCTGTGCCCGCCACAGTACGCACAGCAGCATCCATGTCCGCCGCGGTGAGGTCAGGCATCTTCGTCGTTGCAATCTCCTCGAGCTGTCGACGATTCACTTTGCCTACCTTTTCGGTATTCGGCGTTCCGGAACCTTTCTTGATTCCTGCTGCTTTTCGCAACAGCACGGCCGCCGGCGGCGTTTTGGAAATGAACGTAAAACTGCGGTCGGTATAGACCGTAATTATCACTGGAATCGGCATTCCTGGCTCGACACCCTGCGTCTCTGCATTGAATGCCTTGCAGAACTCCATGATGTTGACGCCATGCTGACCCAACGCCGGGCCAACCGGCGGTGACGGATTAGCCTGGCCTGCAGGAACCTGCAGCTTGATATAGCCAGTTACTTTCTTCGCCATTGTCTCTCTCCCGAGTTCAAACGCTATGGCTTTCCCATAGCTCCTCGTCTGTTTCGTATCCTGTAGGAACCCGCCATGCGGGCGAGTACCTACAATGCTTTTGCTATACTTCCTAGCATCGTTATCGCCCGCATAGCGGGCTCCTAACGATGCTTCGTCTTACGCCTTCTCAACCTGGCCGAAGTCCAATTCCACCGGCGTAGACCGGCCGAGAATCTGCACAGCGACCTGAAGTCGACTCTTTTCATAGTTGACCTGCTCAACGACACCTGAAAAATCATTGAACGGTCCATCAATTACGCGAACGACCTCGCCTGGCTCAAAAAGCACTTTCGGCCGCGGTTTGTCGACGCCTTCCTGGACGCGCTGCAAAATTTGATCTGCCTCTTTATCCGAGATTGGTGCCGGCCGCTCACTCGACCCACCGATAAAACCAAGCACCTTAGGCACTTCCTTAACCAGGTGCCAGGTCTCGTCATCCATCTGCATTTGCACAAGCACGTAGCCTGGAAAGAATTTTCGCTCGCTGCGCCGCTTCTGTCCTTCTCTCATCTCAACCACTTCTTCGGTCGGCACAAGAATATCGCCAAATTTGTCACTGAGGCCCATGCGCTCAATGCGTTCCTCCAGCGACGATTTCACCTTGTGCTCGAAATTCGAATAGGCGTGGACGATATACCACCGTAAGGCCTCTGACATATTCTCCTAAATCCTTGTTGTATGACCGTTTAGCCGACGAGTCTGCGGGTCAGCCAGAGCAGACCCGAATCCAAAATCCAGAAAAACATGGCCATGATAAATGTAAAGACAAACACGGCGATCGCTGTCTGCGTCGTCTCCTGTTTCGTCGGCCAGATGACCTTGCGTATCTCAACGCGAGCACCCTGAATGAAATGCCACAACCTCTGACCCTGCGCGCTCGTCATCGCGATTGCGATACTCGCGCCAGTGCCACCGAGCACCATCAACACTCTGATCGGCAACGCGATCTCGAACTCGTAGTAGTAAAACGCGTAAAGGCCGCCAACGATCGCCGCTGCTGATATCAGCAGCTTGAAAACGTCCAGCATCCCACTCTGACTTGAATCTGTTTGTGTCGTCATTTCGTGCTTGCCAGCACCGTTGTCGCCCGCCAACGGGCGGCTACGATGCTTTCACTTTCCTTTCACCTTGGCTCAAATGGCAGGCCAGGAGGGAATCGAACCCCCAACCTGCGGTTTTGGAGACCGCCGCTCTGCCAATTGAGCTACTGGCCTTTCTCGCTTGAAATTCTTCAGCAGATCGGAACAGCTGACCGCGAGAAACTCCAGGCGATCATTAGTTCCGGCTACCCCTTATAACTACTCAATCACCTTTGCCACCACACCGGCGCCCACGGTACGACCACCTTCGCGAATAGCGAAACGCAGCCCGTCTTCCATGGCGATCGGTGCGATCAATTCCACGACCATCTGCACATTATCACCCGGCATCACCAT
>JADFKA010000116.1 GCA_022565135.1 Pseudomonadota bacterium | reverse complement strand
GCCAGCAGCGTGGTGAGGTCCTCCGGCGACAGCGGACGCTGACCGGAGCGGACAGGCGTCCTGATGTAGAATCCTGACAATGGTGGACATATGACGAAGTGGAAAATAATAAAGAAGGTCGCGATGTGGCTCACTGCGCTTGCCTACATTAGCGCACTGATTGTCTCCATTCGTTGGTATTCAACAGGGGAGAATTGTCTGGAGCCCGTAGTTGTATTTTTGGCCTTGACAGCAGCTGGAATCGGAGCTTTTTCAAGGTTTAAGATTTCGCCAGCGATAGAGAGATGCACTCACCTATTGGCTTTGATGTACGAACTACACGCCAATTTAGGTATTGTCGTGGACAATTATCAGAGCATTCCTACCGACCCACTGGATCTTGCGCGGCTGCCGCAATTTGAATTGATTACCGGACCGTTCTGCATTTCTCGCCTTGTCATAGATCCTAAAGACGAAGAAGATCTATTTCAAAAGCTCGATCAGTTTTGCAATCTCGCCAGCGAAATCAACATAATGCTTGGATTTGACGAAAATCGCGCACAGAACCGACAGCCAGAAGAAAATCGGCAAGTGTACGTACGCATGACCACAGGACCACTTATGACGAACCTGCGAAAATGCATCAAGGAATTGGCCGACATTTTGCAGCAACCGAAATACGTCAAACAACACGAGGTCACGAAAGGCACTGTGATGTTTCCCACGTTGGTAACAGATGACTAACGTGAACTCAAGCCAGAGAACACCATTGCCCATTGAAGTCGATTGGTCCGCGGTGTGGTACTGGATTTACTCGCTTGAGTGGACCAGAGTTCTCGAGCTAGTCGTCGGTGCGGCCGTCGTGGTCGGTACTATTATTGCGTCGAAACAGTTCCGAGAAACGCAAAAGTCAAATCGGCTTACGCACAAGCCCTGGCTCACTTTTACATCTGACGCTGACATCGACCCTGTCAGAACGATCTCCATTGTTCTTGAGAACGAGGGACAGGGAACTGCGATCATCAAAGACGTAAAAATCGAGGTCGACGCTAATCCACCAGAAACACCGAAAGATCCGCCAAAGTTCCGAGTGCAAGAAACGCCGTTCTTCGCTGATGACTGGCGACCGATTCTCGATAAGGTCGGGATATCGGTGTGTGACTACAGAGCGACTGCATTTGGACACCCGGAGCGACCGCTCAAGGCAGGCGGAGAGCTATTGATTCTTCGCATTTCCGGTGCAAATCGAAAACCGTTAGACAAGAACACATTTGAAATTTATCTAGATCGTCTAGCGGTGCGGTTGCGCATCATGGTTTTTTACGAATCAGTATATGGTGAGGTTATGCCGCCGGCAACGTACGGTCCGTTCGCGAGGGATAAATCCGATCCGACAAAATTCTACGACTTCGAAGAGTTACATCGGAAGATGGAAAATTCCCACCACCCCAATGAATGATGACGTAATCTGGCCGGGTTACTGACTGACATGGGCAGCCGGCGCTAAATGGCCGTCCCTGGCCCCTCAATATCAACTAAGCGCGAGCAGTCTCGACCTTGGGGTTGATAGTGCACAGTCGATCGAGATCTGACATCGCTTTTGAGATCTCGCCGAGAATAATATGTTCACCCATCAGGGCGTCCTCAGACACGCATTCCGAAAAATCCAAAGCCTGTAACATCGCGATCATGCGTTGCATGTCCTCGAGCGTTATGCGTGGGTTGTGCGGATCCGTAAGAAAGGACTGAGCGGATTCCGTCTGGTCGCCAGCGATCGAGGCATCGATCACATCACCATCGAGAAAGTCTCCGATCACCGCGGCCGCGCCGTCACAAGCGGCAGCGAGCTCGGTCTTATTCTTGTCGTCACAGCCGTTCCACGATTGCTCCTTGATCGCTCTGAGTTGCGCTGTGATGTTAACGAGACAATCGAACGGATTGTTTTTGGGCTGTTGTGTACTGTTAGGATTAGCAGTAGCCATGTTGACCTCCTTTCCGGTCGGCGTGGTTAGGGCCGGTGGGGTGTGAATGCACCCTGTCGGCTCGCCTATTTATAGCACAGGATCCGGGCATTTTGGTGCTCAACTCCGGAAATCGGCCAAAACAGCCGCCCCAGCGGGCGTCAGCCGCGCGATCCAGGCGTAGCCTTGGGCCAGGCATTGCCGAAATCGTGTGATTCCTTGGTGCAGCATGCTGCACCCTGATCGTTCAGGAGTCAGTGCAGTCGGCATGTTTTTGCAGCTGCGTCAGCCCGCTGCGATACCAGTCGTCGAGCGTGCCCTGTAGCAGTTCGTATGGCCGCAGCATTAGCTTGAGCCAGCGTCGTTCCGAGACTCCAAACCAGCGCACACGCAGGCGTGGATGCTCAAACTCTGCGGGATTCTCGAATTCTTTAACAACAAGCTCAACCAGGTCCGGCAGGTAATCTTGGCTTGCTAAGCGGCCGCAACAGCAGCACGCCCGCCGCCGCAGATTCGAAGGCCAGCAGGGATCCCGCACACGGCTTTTGTCAGCGACTTTTAGCAGTCGATTGCACAGTTTTTTTCGCGCCACACCGTCGTCCGCTGCAAGCATGGCAACTTGCAACGCCAACCAGGAACGCGCCGGCATCGCCTCGATGGCGCGCTGTGCGGTGGGCATGTCGAGGTCGAAATATTTCGCCAGCTGGCGAAGCGGATCCGCGGCCATTTGTTGCTAGGCAAACTGACAGTGTGCCGCAAATCATCTTTTCCGTACAGGTTCCGTACCGCGTGTTTTTCCTCCGAAGTGCTCGGCTTAAGCTACTGTTTTAATTGGTGCGGCCGACAGCATTCGAAGCTGTGACCGCTGCCTGGATGAGGCAGGCAAGGAATAGGGCTTCCACGTCCCTGATGCCCACAGCGGATGCCAACACGCGGCTGGCCGTTGCCGACAAAAGGGTCCGCCGCCAATACAAAGCATAGTCGAGACCAGCGTTCGCACCGTCTTTTTGGAACGAATTGAGTAGTGAGAACGACAAGGCCAGCGAAATCGTCGCGTTCAGACCCAGCACGACGACGGCCTCGTGTAGGTGCTCCGTCTTTCCCTGCTGCGCATACATGGGTGAATTCACGACGCGAAGAATTTTCGTCGTAATTGCCGGATCCGTCGCCAGGACCTGTGCGATCTCCCTGATGTCCACGTCAGGGTCGTTGGCGAGATTAATAATCTTGGTGGCGACGCCTGGTGGGCTCGGCAGGGTCTTGCAAGCTTCCAGTTGCGTCGTGAGTTCCGGTGTCATCGAATATGATTCCTGAATATTCCGCCCAATATGGTTCGCCCATGCGAAGCATCAACGCAACGATTACTCGAGCGAAAACGTCGTTCCGCATCACTCATTTATCAGTCCGGAAACGCGAAACTTAAGGCTAAATACGGTGTATTTAGTGCGTTTCGCGCTTAGAACAGAGAAATCCATTGAAGGTAACGGCGCCCGCTTTTGATATAGTTCGCGACCAGACGATTTTCCGGTTGGTCCTATGCCGCAGGCTCTGAACACGACAAATACTGAGTTGCACCGCTTCCGCCTGCGAGAAATGCGGGACTACGGCGGTGCCGCAATCACGACCGGTCTCACCGATTCGGTCATCGAGGAGTTTCTCGAGACGCATCGGCAACTCGCGCTGGCCATCGAGCGTGCCTATACGCTGTTCCTTGAGCTTAAGGAATCAGACGCCGACTACCTCGCATTGGATGAGAATAGCCAGATTAGCGCGGCGCACGCGGGCCTTACGAATTTCTACGCACAAGATGCTGTTAATCCCTACGTCGCAGCAGGCGCGGCCGGGCCGTGGCTGATTAGCCTCAAGGGTGCCGTCATATACGATTGCGGCGGCTACGGCATGCTCGGCCTTGGACATGCGCCAGAGATCGTGCTCGAAACCATGACCCATGCGCATGTGATGGCGAACATCATGACGGCCAGTGTCAACCAGGTGCAGTTTGTGCAACGCCTGCGGCGCGAAATTGGCCACACGCGCGTCGGTGGCACGCCATACACCAGTTTTCTGTGCCTCAACAGCGGCTCTGAAACCACCTCGATGGCCTCGCGTATCGCTGACGTCAATGCGAGGATTCTCACCGATCCGGGCGGACGCCATGAGGGTTGCGAGATTCGTGGCCTGACATTGCAAGGTAGTTTTCACGGCCGTACCGATCGTCCGGCCCGGTATTCCGACTCGACGCTCAGAAACTATAAAAAACACCTGGCGTCTTATCGCGATGACGATTATTTGCTGATTGTGGCGCCGAACGATGTCGAGGGACTCGAAGCCGTGTTCGCCAAAGCTGATTCCGAAAAGTTTTTCATCGAGGCTTTTTTCATGGAGCCAGTCATGGGCGAGGGCAATCCTGGCCTGGCAATCAGCCCGGCCTTTTACAAGCGGGCCAGGGAGCTGACGCTCGAACACGGCTCGATGTTTGTCGTTGACTCTATTCAGGCCGGGCTGCGTGCCCATGGTGTGCTGTCAGTCATTGACTACCCTGGTTTCGAGGGGCTCGACGAGCCTGATATGGAGACCTACTCGAAAGCGCTCAATGCCGGCCAGTTCCCGTTGTCAGTACTGGCGCTGTCGGCAAGAGCCGCGGCGAGTTACAGAGACGGATTGTACGGCAACACGATGACGACTAATCCACGGGGCCTCGATGTCGCGATGGCAGTTCTCGACAGCTTCAATGCTGCGCGGCGCGACAATATTCGCGCGCGTGGCCGGGAACTGGTCGAGCGACTCGAAAGCCTGGCGGATGAGCTGGATAATGCAATTACGGGCGTGCAGGGTACGGGACTGTTGTTTAGTTGCGAACTCGATACCCGCTACAAGACCTATGGTGCGAATAGCACCGAAGATTACCTGCGCAAAAACGGTCTGGGTGTCATTCATGGTGGCGAACGATCGCTGCGTTTTACGCCCGTATTCGATATCGGCGCCAGAGAAGTGGACCTGATTATCGATCTGACCCGGGACGCCCTGCTGCATGGACCGCTACGCGGGTAGCGGATCGTTCGAATCTGAATTTTCGCGCTCGATGGTGGCGACCACGGCGTAGTCGGCCTGGGTTGCCGAACAGAAGTATTTGCAGCCGTAGAGTCGCCATTGCCTCGAGTTCTGGCGAGTCGGCAAACGTGTCCAATAACTCGGCAAGACCAGTGGTGCAGGCCAGTGGGCAGAACGTGCTGGCTTCGCTAAATTGCTCTTTGCAATAGTGCGTGATCGTACGCTGTAGTAACGCGTCGTCGCGGTAGTAATCGAACTGGTCACGACACTGCAGGAAGGTGTCGAAATTATATGGGTTGTCGCGGCCGGGGAATGACATGGCAAATTGCAATGGAGTTCGTGACGAGGTCCAAGACTACCCCAGAGTTAGCGTTTTCCCCACATGCTTCACTCCATAGTTGCAACGATTTATCAGGAGCTTCCATGCGGTCCGCGCTATATAATGATCTATCGTCGCCTCGTCTGCGTGGTGGCGGTGGGCAATCGCCGCAATGCAGGGTCGGAATCTGGCGTGCCCTCGGCAAGCGGATCGAAAATCCGTAAACAAACAATCTGAGAGTTACCGCGATGTCAGAACAAAAACGCATCCAGCCCTTGTTTCAACTGGACGGCAAGGTTGCCTTGGTGACCGGGGCGAGCAAGGGAATTGGTGAGGCGATGGCCCGTGGCCTGGCTGAATTTGGCGCCAGGGTAGTCGTCAGTAGTCGCAAACAGGACGCCGTTGACGCCGCGGCCGAGACATTTCGTGCCGATGGGCTGCAGGCCATCGGCATTGCCGCGAATATGGGCAATATCGAAGCAATCCACGCTTTGGTTGATAAGACGGTCGAGGCGTATGGTGGCCTGGACATCATTATCAACAATGCCGCTGCTAATCCTGTTTTCGGCCCGATACAAAATACCGAAGAACGCGCTTTCGACAAAATCATCGATGTCAATCTCAAGGGCCCGTTCGAATTGTGCAAGAAAGCCTATCCAATCCTTAAAGAGCGGGGCGGTGGATCGATCATCAACATTAGCTCTATCGGCGGTCTAAAGCCCGAACGAGGCATCGGCATTTACAGTGTCAGCAAGGCGGCGATCAACAGCCTGACTCAGGCGATGGCCCAGGATTGGGGCGCGGACAATATTCGGGTGAATGCGATTTGCCCCTGTCTGATCAAGACTAAATTCAGTGAGGCCCTCTGGAACGACGAGGCAATTTTGCAGAGATACCTGAAA
>JADFKA010000115.1 GCA_022565135.1 Pseudomonadota bacterium | reverse complement strand
GCAGTTGATTCCCCCTGTCGTGGCTCAGGCGAAAGGTTGACCTCCGTGCGAGCGGGTCATAGGGGCAGGTAGACCGCCTCTCCTGTCTGAGCACTGCGATAGACGGCCTCGGTAAACTCCATGTAATGGACGCCCGTTTCGAAAGGCACCATCGTAATCTCCTCGATGCCGCGGATCGCGTTGATGAACTCCTCCTCGACGCGGGAATACGCCTGTTCCCCCCGGGGGTTGGGCACGGGAGAGAGCTCGGAGTCGCCCTGGCGCCCCGCGAAGACGTTCATCCGCTCGTCGACGTGGAGCGTGCCTTCGGTTCCGTAGATCCAGGTCTGATTCCCGTTCGAGAGGCCCGTCGAGGCACTGAACCTCATGTGGACTTGAGCCCCGTTCATCAGTTCATACATGATATCCACGTGATCGGGGATGGTCACTGAGGTCAGTTGACCGCGATTGTTGTATCGGTAAGGAACGTGGACCTTGGACATTGCCATGACCCGGGTGCCCCGGCCCAACCAGCGCATCATCGACTCCTTGGTTGAACCGATATTCAGGGAGTTCATTCCGCTGAACTGGCGGTCATGGCGCCAGCTCAAATCACCGCCGGTATCAGCGAATCCCCCGGGTCCCGTTCTATCGCCCGTCTGCAAGCGCTGGATCTCGACCGAGAGCACTTCCCCAAGATATCCTTCGCCGATCAGCCGCTTGATCACATTGTCGATCCGGTAGCTCGTCGACGTCGGCACCAACTGGCTCACCAGCTCAGGGTGGCGTAGCGAGGCCTCGAGCATGTCTCGAGCTTCCTGTCCCGTGTTCGCCATGCGTGCTTGGCACAGCACATGTTTGCCAGCCTCGAGGGTGGCCAGCGTAAGGGTGCGGTGCATATACGGCCACGTCCCGATAAGGACCGCATCTACGCCGTCATCGTCCAGCAACTCTTCCCAACCGCCGTACGGCCTCGGAATATCGAACTCGTCCGTGACTCGCTGGCTAGACTCAAGACTGCGATTCGCCACCGCAACGATCTCGCATCCCGCGATACGTCGAAGGGCCGGAAGCATCACGTTACGAACGTTCGCACCCGCCCCGATGATCCCGACACGGATCGTAACCTGTACAGACCGCCTCCTCGTTGCCCTCTCGGAGCCGAACTCGGTAGCTCCGGCGGCAGCCACAAGCGGGAGAGCTCCCACGGAAAGAAACTCTCGGCGATTCAGTCCGCCAGTAGCCTGGCTATCGAATCCGTCGCTCATTTTCGTCTCTGCCCCCGTCGCGTTGGTCGAGTGCCGAATGAATGCACGAAACCGGGAAGGTCGTCATCGCGATCAGCGTACCGGGGGGTCGAGTCGCACGCAAGACTCGCGATTACGATCAGTGACGGCACCGGACGGCTACCCGTACTCAATCCAAATAAAATTGCGGCAGCGGTGAACATTGGTTCCAGAGCAGTCGACGTACTTGTTCTCACTAAAGACGATGAGTTTCTGTCAACGGTTCGCGAATCTGCGCGGGGTATGCACAATATTTTTCACGCTAATACAATAACGCAAGCAGACGCCGCAGTTCGCAAAGGCAAGGTCGGCGTCGCCGTAGTAGACGCTGCAGTGGTTAGTGGCAACGTCGAGAAAGTCACCCTGCATCTGCGCACGACTGTGCCGCGCCTGGTTGCGATCGTTGCCGGCCGTCGCGACGACGGCGAAATGCTCATGGACCTGATCAACCGCGGCAAAGTGTACCGATTTTTGTTGAAGCCGGTGTCACCGGGTCGTGCGCGGCTTGCGATCGAAGCATCTGTCAAACACCACCTCGAAGCACCTGACTCGGCCTTCAAGTCTGTGGCTAAGGCGCCGATCGCCAAGGCGCAACCCACTGCAACGCGACGGGCAGCCATGAGGTCAAAGCCAGTCGCACGACCGATGCGGGCCACGACCACGCCAGCAAAGGCAACATCCGGATCGATTCCGACAGTGAAAGTGGAACCAAGGGCCGTTCGCGCATCAAAGTCAGCGAACCTGGCATCACCGATAAGTGACGGCTTATCCGGCGCGTTTGGCGGAGAAGACAAAAGTCTCGTCGATACGGTGACACGCATCATGAGATCGGTAGGCGCAATATTCTCGGGGGGCAACAAAACTGATTTTCAGGACTCGAGTAAGCTCGCCGTAGACAGATCTGCTGAGTCCTCGTTCACGGGCCCGAGAATTCTTGGCATGGGTGCGGCGGGTCTCATGGTTGTTTTTGCACTGGGCTGGTGGGTTTTTGGTGGTTCGGATGAGCCGGTCACGGTTGAGCAGGCAATTGCTGGCACGCCTTTGATAACAGAGGCAGATCCGGTGTTTGAATCCCTTGCACCAGCGCCGGCCAAAACCGAAGTAATTGTTAATAAGTTGCTTGGCGAGGCTGAGTCGTCTTTGCTAGCGAGTCGCGCCGAAGACGCTGGCGCGGCATTGCAACGAATTGGCCTTATTGATCCGGACAATCCCCGACTCCCATTCCTGAACGCCCAACTCGCACAGATGCAACTGCGAAATATCCTCAGCGATTCGCGGCTCGCGATTCGTGAGTCTCGCTTCGAGGATGCGACCGTTGCGCTTGCTGCCGCGCGAGCTCTACGTATCAGTGGCGCAGCCGAGATCGACACCGTAACCCGGGAACTCAGCAGTGCGGTCAGTGAACAACGCGACGACGACGTACTGGCGCGAGCGAAAGCGCGACTTGAAGAAGGCAAATTGATCGCACCCTCGAATGATAACGCCCGCTATTATTACGAACTTGCATTAAGCAACGACCGCCAGAACGTGGCGGCTCGCCAGGGACTGACGGCGGTCGCCAGTAAACTTGTACTTCAGGCACGCGCGTATATCGACAATGGTGATTTCAATGCGGCCGATATACTGCTTGCCGACGCCCGCAGGCTCGATCCATCGAGCAGCGAATTGGCGGTTTCGACAACGGCGCTGAGTGCTGCTCGCGAGCGCCTGGAACAGAAACGTCGCGCTGCTGCCCGAAAAGCAGAGGACAATCGCGCCACCGCAGAGCTTGTCGCAAACGAACGCGCCGCCGCAGAGCTGGCCGCAAAGGAACGCGCCGCCGCAGAGCTGGCCGCAAACGAACGCGCCACCGCAGAGCTGGCCGCAAACGAACGCGCCGCCGCAGAGCTGGCCGCAAACGAACGCGCCGCCGCAGAGCTGGCCGCGAACCAACGCGCCGCAGAAAAACTTGCCGCGTATGAACAGCTTGCTGCAGCCGACCAGGCTGCCGGCACCGAAGTTACGACGGCAGCGACCGTGGCTGCTCAAGACGATGGCCAGGTATTGCAGGTGAACGATTCAGGAGCAATTATCCCGGTCGTTAACAGCACGACGACGCCCGTTGGCATCAGCGCTTTGAATCGAATCAAGTATGTTGCGCCGAAATATCCACGCGCGGCGCAGCGACGCAATGTCTCGGGATGGGTGGATGTCGTATTTACGGTCGATATCGATGGCTCCGTAAAAGATGTATACATTCGCGAATCCAGCCCGGGCACCACGTTCGTCAGCGCGGCCGTGAACGCCGTCGAAAACTGGACGTTTGAACCGGTTACTGAGGGTGGCGTCACCATTCAAAAGCGCGCGGCTGTACGCATGATGTTTGCGCTGGAATGAGGGCTGCCAGTAAAATCGTCCAATCTGGACTAATTAAGACGATCAGGCTAATCTGAGCCGATCAGTACGCCGAATGGGAACCACCCTTGATCGCAGATCAATCCCCTGTCGCGCCAAATCCGGCGCGCAAACAACAACAACGAAGCATCGTAACGCAGCAGAAGCTGCTCGACGCCGCGATCCAGGCATTTTCCGAAAACGGCTTCAAAGGTACGTCCACGCGTGACATTGCCGAGCGTGCCGACGTGCATCATCCGCTGATTACCTATCATTTCAAGAATAAAGATCTGCTTTGGCGTGCGGCCGCTGACCGTATGTTCAAGCAATTCAATGTGTCGCTGATTAAGGCCATGTCCGAGGTCCCGGAAGTGGATCCGAAAGCTCGCGCTGAAGTTTTTATTCGGACTTACGTCCGTTGTGCCCACAGCCAACCCGCGATGCACAAGATCATTTTGCAGGAGTCGAGCTATCCGAGTGACCGGCTTGACTGGCTCATCGCAACACATTTAAAACCATTGTTCGAACTGGTCGTAGACCAGCTAAAAGTTCTACAGGAACTCGGTATTGCGCCCGCCGGTAATCCTGCACTCCTGTACAACATGATTCGCGTTTCGGCTGGCGGATTACTGGCTCTCGGCCTGGAAATCAAGGGAACGAGCGATATCGATCTCGAGGATCAGCGTGAACTCGACGAACTCGCCGATATGATCGTTCGCGTATTTCTCCCGGGCTAACCCGATGCCAGGACTCCCTGCATCTGCGCAATAATTGACAAGGCGATCGGCTCCGGCCCGTGCCCGCCGATATCAAGTCCAGCCGGGCCGTGCAGTCGACCCCGAATTTTTTCTGCGGCGGATCCCAGTTCCGACAGCAAACGTTCACAGCGACTAGCCGGACCGAGTAGACCGACATAGCGGATGTCTGTGTCAGCGAGTTGCCGCAAGTAACTGCGGTCGCTGATGAAGTGATGGCTCATGACGATCGCGAAATCGAACTGCGACAGATCGATCGTCGTGCTGAGCTCGTCGACCGCAATGCAGTGCGCAGCCTGCGTGCGCGAAAAATCACCCGCGTCGATATAGGCGGGTCGATGATCGACAATCGTACAACGCCAGCCCAGCTCATCCGCAAATTTCACGAGCGGTTCTGCGTCGAGGCCGGCACCAAGCACAAGGATTTGTGGGGGCGGTTCGACCGTTGTACACAGCACAAGAACATCATTGTCACCATCGACAATGCGCGAGCTCTGCGACCCACTGGCGGCGAGCACGGCCTGTGCCGCAATTTCGAGCTGGCCGGCAAGGTCTCCGCTTACACCGAATGCCTGCGTCTCATCCTCGGCGACAACCACGGTGGCTCCCAGCAGGGCGGCCGTCGATGACGCCTCGATGATGGTTGCTACCACCGCGCGTGCGGTGCCGCGCAGAACTTCCGCGATCGCCGCAAATGGCGCGTAATGAGTTTTCGGCAGCACGGGCTGCAAGAAAATACGCATCAGGCCATTGCATCCCACTCCGAGTCCCCAGAGCTCATCGTCATCGGTCGCGAGGTCATAGGTCACCGCCTGCGCGCGGCCTGATTCCAGCACCATCTGGGCACGCACCGCGACATCGCCCTCGAGGCAGCCGCCGGACAACATGCCGCGGAAGACACCGTCCTGGTTGATCAACATCAATGCTCCCGCTTTGCTGTATGTCGACCCTTCCGTCTCATATACCGTGGCCAGCACAAGCGGATCCGACCGACTCCTGTGATCGTCAAAAAACTGCAACAGATTCGCCGAATTCACGTTGCTGCCATCTTCGTTAATCCGAATGACAAAACCATCAAGACCCTGCTACAACAATTCCTTTATCCGGTAGTACATCATGCCGAGCGCAAGCGCCGGATTGGCAAACCACTTGCCCCCTGGCATCGGAAAATGAAATACCTTCGAGAAAATGTCGAATTGTTCAGTATCGCCTGCGACAACATCAGCGAGAATTTTGCCACCCAGGTGTGTCGGCGCGATGCCATGACCCGAATAGCCTTGCGCGTAGTATGTGTTGCCTTCAATACGACCGAACTGCGGAATGCGCTTGACGCTGATGCCGATGTAGCCGCCCCACTCGTAGTCGACGCGCACACCTTCAAGTTGTGGGAATATTTTGAGCAACTTTGGCAACAGTGATGCCGTAATACTCTTGGGATCGCGCCCCGAGTAGTTGCACAATCCCCCAAACAGCATGCGACCGTCTGTCGAGAGTCGAAAATAATTAAGAGCGGTGCACTGCTCGCAATAGGCCATATCGGGAGGCAGCAATGCACGAGCGCGCTCGTCTCCGAGCGGCTCTGTTGCAATGATATAGCTACCGACAGGAATGACAGTGCGCTTGAGCTTCGGCACAGTGTCGCGCAGGTAGGCATTACCTGCGAGCAAAATTTTGTTCGCGAAAATCTTGCCCGTTTCTGTTTCGATGACGGGCTTGGCGCCGTGTCGCACGCGCGTGACTTTGGTTTGCTCGAAGATCTTCACACCCAAATCACTCGCTGCCCGTGCCTCGCCCAAACAGAGATTGAGAGGGTGCAAATGACCGTTCCCC
>JADFKA010000114.1 GCA_022565135.1 Pseudomonadota bacterium | reverse complement strand
TCGGTAAGTCACGCTGGATTCCCATCCACGGCTCGACACAACGTGTCCTGGCACGATACGCCGCACAACGAGACCGCCTGTGCCCGCAGCCGAACACGCCAGGCTTTTTCATCTCCGAGTCTGCTACGCGTATAACCGAATGGAGTTTGCGCTATACCTTCGTCAAACTCTCCCGCCAGATCGGGCTGCGTACCACCACGGATGCGCGCGGACCGCGCATACATGACTTCCGCCACCGCTTTGCCGTCAATACGCTACGCGATTGGTATCGGGCCGGGGTCGATGTCGAACGCCATCTGCCGCGCCTCTCAACCTATCTCGGCCACGTCTATGTGACCGATACCTACTGGTATCTCACTGCCACGCCCGAGCTGATGCAGCTGGCCAATCGACAGCTCAAACGCATGCTCAGCGGAGTCAAATCATGACTGGCGTAAAGGGCTTCGCCACCCTGCTGCAGAGCTTTTTTGTCGAGCGACTCATGCGACAACGTAATGCCAGTCCGCACACCATTGCCAGTTACCGCGACAGCTTCCGCTTGTTGTTATCGTTCGCACAGCGCCACCTGAAAAAACCGCCGTCCGACCTGATCATCAATGATCTGGATACACCCTTCATCGGTGCTTTCCTCGAACACCTCGAGCAAGAACGCAATAACAGCGCACGCAGCCGCAATGTCCGCCTTGCCGCTATCCATTCCTTCTTCCGCTACGTGATGTTGCAAGAACCGCAACATGCCGCCATAGCCGAGCGTGTTCTGGCTATGCCGAGCAAACGGTATATACGACGCCCGGTGGCCTTTCTTGCTGCACCGGAAGTCGAGGCATTATTGGCCGCACCGGATCCCCGCACCTGGGCCGGCCATCGCGACCGCACCTTGTTGCTGGTTGCTGTGCAAACCGGTCTGCGTGCCTCGGAGTTGAACGGCCTGTGTTGTGAAGACGCCGTGCTCGGCACCGGCGCACACCTGCACTGTTGTGGCAAAGGACGTAAAGAGCGCTCCACGCCGCTGCGCAAAGACGCCGCCAAAGCATTGCGGGGTTGGTTACGCAGGCGCCATGGAAAGCCCCATGATCCGCTCTTTCCCAGCGCACGCGGCGGACACCTCAGTCATGACGGGCTGCAATATCTGCTGAACAAACACCTCAACACGGCCCGACAGCGCTGCCCCTCATTGGTCAGGAAAAAAGTGACTCCGCACGTGCTGCGCCACACTGCCGCAATGGCACTGCTGCAATCCGGCGTGGACCGCGCTGTGATTGCATTATGGCTCGGACATGAATCGGTGGAAACAACCTACATTTACCTGCACGCCGACCTCAAACTCAAAGAGCAGGCACTGGCAAAAACCACACCGACTAACATCCCGCCGGCCCGCTTCAAGCCGGATGACACACTTCTTTCCTTCCTGAACGACCTGTGATTATGCCGAGTCCGATAGACTCGAAAGCCAGGGCACCGCCCGATTAGACCTATGTACCCGGAATAATCCGGTACTCGGAATAATGACGCTTATGCCGAGCTCGGCATAACAAGCACACGTTCGGTAGGCGGCTGCGTGGTGCTGGAATCCCATTGGAAACTCGCAAGGCACTACTCGGCCATGCCGTCGGTGATATCACAACGCATTATTCGGCGGCGGAACTTGGCGAGTTGCTGAATGCTGCCGAGGGAATTGTGAGTCGCAGCAAGATCGAGACGCCGAACCTGATGTTGGTCGGTCAAAAGGCCGGGAAAACTGTCGGAAAAGTGTCGGAAATAAAAAAAGGGTTAGCCAAGAAATTTTGCTAACCCTTTGATTGTATGGCGCGCCCGGAGAGATTCGAACTCCCGACCACCTGGTTCGAAGCCAGGTACTCTATCCAGCTGAGCTACGGGCGCATTGTTTTCATTGTCTGGTTGTTAGATTGTAGGACCTGGCCCCAGCGAGCGATACAATTTATCGGGGTTTTTTTCTTTGCCCGCTGGGGCGGGCGCCTACGGTAACAAATCGCTTCTGACGATATCGCGATTTTAGGACATCCATCCTTCTCATAATTCTAACTCTGGGAATTTGATGCAGAAATCAGCGGCCGGAAATTGTGAGTGTCCTTAATTGCCGCGTTCAATACTACGCGCATCCCGCTCAGACGCCTGGGCAAGGATATCTGGCTGTCATCCGATGTTCCTTTTGGCATCGTCAAATTCGCCGACGAATAGGACAAGGGCATGGAGTTGATGGCGTTTGGGAGCGATGCAGAACCGGGGATCACTGCTGAACCGCAAAAAATACCGGGAATGGAATCACAATGAGCGTTCGCGAAACAATCTGGCGTAGAATTCGCGGCTAAAGCCGCTCCCACAATTGCGGTCACACGTGATTGATAACAGCCTTTATCCGATTCCTTTGGGTGGCGTCGGGCATTCGTCCCAAGGCCAACGATTTCAGGACACCCATCGATTTCAGCGATTTCAGCACACCCATGGACGATTTCAGGACACCCATCATTCTCATCAATCTATTTCCGGGAATTTGATGCAGAAATCAGCAGCCGCAAATTGTGGGTGTCCTCAAATCGCTCTCAAATCGCTCAAATCGCCTCTCAATCGCTCTCTTGGGAACTACGGGCATTGGATTGACGGGGTCGCGGAACGTCACTGAGTCGTCTTGTGGCGGAACAGTTAGAAATGCTGGTCGGACGAGATCAGGATTACGGAGCGGCAAAGCGGCGGGCTTTGCGTCTTTTGAATCAAGGCTACGACCTGGGGTGGGAACGGCCAGCCAGTCGCGACGATTTGCACGAACGTGAAGGCCTTCGTTGACACCAACATTCTCGTTTACGCCTATGACTCCGGCGCCGGGGTAAAGCACGAGCGGGCCTTAGATCTGATTAAGAATCTCTGGGCGAAAAAAGACGGAATCCTGAGCACTCAAGTTGTGAACGATCACACCTTATCGATAACCGCCTTCATCCGATTCCTTTCTGCATCGTCCGGCATTCGTCCAAAAGCCGCCCGAGCATTTTCCACCATGTGTGCGGGATTGCTGGTCTCGGTGAGCACGCAAGTAATAGCCGGGTGAGGCAGGATGTACTTCAATGAAAATTGCGCCCAGCTATCGCAATCAAATTCGGCAGCCCACTCTGGTACGGGGCGTTGCCCGAGCTGCCGGAAATATGCCCCGTTCATAAACGGCCGGTTGATAATCACGGCAACACCAAGGTCCTGGCACATCGGCAGCATCCGTTCTTCTGCGCCACGCTCGGTGATCGAGTAATTGATCTGTACGAAGTCCGGCCTGTCCCGCCGCAGGAAACTCTCGAGTTGCTCGTAGAGACTGGCATTCGCCACCGTCGCGCCAATGTAACGCGTCTTTCCCGATGCTTTCCAGTCCTTCAGATTGCGCCACTGCGTATCGAGGTCGGTAAGGCTGAAGATCTGCACCAGGTCCAGAGTCTCTCGCTGATACAGGCGCTGCGTCTCGCGGAACTGCTGGATACCCGCATCCCGGCCGACCTTGTCGATCTTGCTGGCAACGAACAGTGATTCACGCAAATCCGGTTCGCTGATAACACGGCCAAACGACGCATCGTTGGCCGGATTTCTCGGCCAGGTATCCACGACGCTGCCGCCGTTGGCCACGAGGGCACGTAGCACTTCAGCAATGTGCTCCGTCCCCCTCTCAGCGATCTGCGATACCGGCTTGCTCGAGCCAAGTCCGATAATGGGGAGCCACTCGTTGGTCCCGGGAATCTGGCGGCTGGGCATCTGATCCTGCGCGAACAATTCCGACTGGCCGACGCCGGTGAGTCCCAGCGCGGACATCAATGCAAGGAAGTCCCGCCGGGTAGTGTTGTTGCCGCTCATCTGTGAAGACTAGTCCTGAACCGGTACGGCCGCAACGCGTCCTCGCCGGCGTAGTCCACGCCGACTCGTGGGCCGGTGGTCACTGCTTCGTCGTCGATGTCAGTGCCATGATCCTCGATCCAGATCTGGCCATTCATCAGGCTTAGTCCGGTGTGATCGGTCGTTATGCCCAGTGCCTTTGCAAGCGAACCCGGCCCGACGAGCAGCGTGTTGTCGAGTTTCGTTTTGCCGCGGCGTTGCAGCATCAGATCAGTGCCCGATAACGGTTCGCCCGCGCGAATCAGAACCGCGTGTGGCACGTCATCTTTGTTGGTAACCACGTTGAATAAATGATGAATGCCATAGCACAGATAAACGTAGGCAACGCCGCCGTCGCCGAACAGCGGTTCCGTGCGTTTGGTTCGTTTGCCGCTATATGCATGACTCGCCTTGTCGCTTACGCCGGCGTACGCCTCTGTTTCGGTGATTATCATTTTGCTTGGCGCGCCACTTAATCGCGTGCACAGCACCTTTCCCAGCAGGTCGCGGCTTATTGCAACGACATCATCGCGAAGATAGAAATCTCTGGAGAGCTTCACGTCAGCAATACGGGCGCCAGGATCAACGCCGCAATCGACACGATGACGATGCCTATGATATTGAGAAATACGCCGGCCCGCACCATCTGCGGGATGCTAATTGCTCCCGTCGCAAATACGATGGCGTTTGGCGGTGTTGCCACCGGCAACATGAACGCGCAGCTCGCCGCGATGGTGATTGGCACAGTAAGCATAATGGGCGGCACACCTGCCTGAATGGCGATCGCGCCCATTACCGGTAGTAGCGTTGCCGTAGTTGCCAGGTTGCTGGTCAGCTCGGTCAGGAAGATGACCATCGCGACGGACGCCACCACCAGCACCGCGGTACCCCATGCATTGAGTGGCGCCAGCTGCTGGCCGAGCCACAGCGCGAGGCCACTGTCGGAAACCGCGGCCGCGAGGCTTAGGCCACCACCGAACAGGATCAGCACACCCCACGGAAGACGGGTTACGTCCTCCCACGTCATGAGCCGCGGCTGCTTGGAGTCACCGCTTGGCAGCATGAACAGGAGCATTGCCGCTGTCATGACGATGCCCGCATCGGATATGCCGCTGATGCCCAGCCAATTGGTAATTGGCCGCCGTAGCATCCACGACATGATAAGGCATGCAAATATGATGGCGATGCGACGCTCCGCAGTACTCATTGTGCCAAGTTCCGCGCGCAAGTCATGCAGATGATTTTTTACCGCCTCGTTCGCGGGAATATCACAAGGAAATAAAACTCGCGTCAGCAGGAGCCATGCAATAGGCAACATTGTTAAGCTGACCGGGATACCGACCAGCATCCATTTCGCGAAACTGATTTCGATATCGTAGTTCTCGGCCATGAAGCCCATCAAGAGAGCGTTCGGAGGGGTGCCGATCAACGTGGCCAGTCCACCGATGCTGGCGGAATAGGCAAGCCCTAACAGCATCGCAATCTGAAAATCCTTGCGGGCCTTCTCGGACAGATCCGGTACGTTGTCGCGCATGACCACAGAAACCGAAAGCACGATAGGCAACAGCATCATGGTCGTGGCTGTATTGGTCATCCACATGCTCAAGAGTGCACAGACCAGCATGAAGCCACCGATCAGTCGTCGACCGTCAGTGCCGACATTATCAATAACGGCCAGTGCGATGCGCCGGTGCAGGTTCCAGCGCTCGAGTGCCAACGCCATCATGAAGCCGCCAAGGAACAGGTAGATAGTGGGATTGGCATAAGGGGCTGCCGCATCCCTGATGCTTGAGATACCGAGCGGTTCGAAAACCACAATCGGCAGAAACGCGGTTACCGGAACTGGAATCGCTTCAGTCGCCCACCAGACTGCCATCCAGAGACCAACTGCCGCGGTCCGCCAGGCCTCGGTCGACATTACGCCCTGCCACTGATCCGTCAGCAACATGACGACAAAAATCGCCGGGCCGAGAATACGACCGACGATCTGATAGGTTTCCACCGGCCGATGGGCCGGTGTTGCGGCTGACTGAGATCGATTTGTCACTGTGTGCGATGCAGGATAACGAAAAAGAGGGTGCTCCGCTGCCTAATTTGCCGGTCGGCGAGGCTTTGCTCCACGACAGTCAGATAGACTGGCAAGAAAGGCGGTAAGCTTTTGCTTACCGCCTTATAGCCTGCTTGTGTTTCCTGACGTGACTATCGGAGTTGCACGTACCTGCGACTTTGCGCGACGTATGCGCGTGACGAATCACAGTCGATAAGGTGTCCCAGCAACCTTCCGCGGGTTGCGAAGCCGCCGCCAGTACCGTATCTGTCGTAGTCGGCACCGAGGTCGTCAAAGTTTTCATAGGCTTGCAGCCATTTGAAGGTGAACTCTTC
>JADFKA010000113.1 GCA_022565135.1 Pseudomonadota bacterium | reverse complement strand
ATCCCGATTCTGATGCTGACTACGCAGCATTCGGAGGCACTGGCGGTGTGGGCGTACCGAAATCGAGTGCTGGAGTACCTGGTGACGCCGGTATCGGAAGAGGATTTCCGTCGATGCAAGAAGTTGCTGCAAGATATACAGACAGCGGAAAACCGACAACACAAGCGGACGATTATTGACCACAAGTCGATGATTCCCGCAGAGATTCCGGTGGGTCAGCGAATAGGCAGCGTGAGACTGGCGCCCGCTGTGCACTTCGTGCAGAAGAACTTTCGACTCAGAATTCGAAATGCGGAGATTGCAGAGCTTTGCGGCATGAGTTCCTTTCACTTCAGCCACGCATTTACCGAGACATTCTCGTTGACGTTCCAGGAATTCGTGCTTCGTTATCGCATTTTCGAAGCGTGCAAGGAGCTTCAACATCCCAACGTGCCGGTGGCCAATGTAGCTTACTCGGTAGGATTCAACGACCCATCGTATTTTGCGCGGATGTTCAGGCGTTTTGTTGGCTTGTCGCCATCGGAGTATTGCGAAAAGATTAGCCGCGGCGAATTTAGTCAGCAAATGAGGGACCTGGTTGACAGGCTGGAATTGCCGCAACTCGAATCGATGAAATTGGATCGCCATCAGCAGGGGCGCCGACAAGCCTATTTCGATCGCCAGCTCGAAAGAGGCGCATCAAGAAGCTAGCGTCGGGACGCAATCAATATGTTCGCAAAAGACAAAGGGAGCAGAATCAATATTCAGTCAGTGACCGCAGGATCTTCGCTGCGCGGAATCGGTCTGGCTTTCACTAACATGCTGCTGGCCACCCTCTTCATTCTCTTTGCGATCGCCAACGCCAAAAGTTTTCTTGAAAACCCGCGACTGAGCGTTTTTCTAATCGTCGTTACCGAGACGATCGTTGCTATTTTCCTGATAATAAGGCGGGATCCGGACGAGACCCGGCATACCTGGCAGACGTGGATTTCTACCACTTGTGGAACGCTTGCTCCGTTCCTGCTTCGACCAATCGAAGTCACAGAGGATCTACTGCCCGGCGAAATCCTGCAACTGATCGGATTTATCCTGCAAATTGCGGCGCTCCTGTCTTTAAACAGAAGCATCGGCCTTCTCCCCGCGTATCGGGGCGTAAAATCGGGCGGACTTTACAGATGGGTAAGGCACCCGCTTTATGCAGCCTATGTAATCTTGTTCCTCGGCTACCTGGTCAATAATCAAAGCCTGTCTAATTTCGCAGTCGCTATTTTCGGCATTGCCTTTCTCGTCATGCGTATTCATTACGAGGAGGACTTGCTGATTCAACAAGCCGACTACAAGCGATATGTTAATAGAACTCGCTGGCGCATGATTCCAGCCGTTTGGTAATCTTTTGGATTAAAAGTTCGGCATTGGCACGGACAGCAAATCCAAGCCTTCAAATGTGGAGCCATTTCGCAGATCGTGAAATGCTCCTACACGCGCCGGTACCGAAGCACGCCATCATCGTCGGGCTCAGCGCTAATAGATCCCTCGGCAACAAGGTAGTTGAGGTGAGCGATCGACTCGCCCGTCGCCATGATCAGGTTGCTGTCCGAAATCTCTGATTTAAAAAGCGCCGGGAACACATCGATGGCCCGGCGTGGTTCGCCGCAGAGTGCAACAAGCTTTTCGAGCCCGTCTGTGTGCTCCTTGATCAGTGCATCGAGTCGATCGTGAGCACCTCGAAAAGGTTTGCCGTGTGCGGGCAGGACGAGTACGTCTTCAGGTAAGCGCTCTTTCAAGGAGACCAGCGATTCCAGCCAGTCCTTGAGCGGATTCGCTTTCGGTTCGGTCGGATACACGCTGACATTTGACGAGATCGTGGGCAGTATCTGGTCCCCGGCGATGACGACGTTTTTCTCAGCGTTGAACAGACACGCGTGCTCGGGCGAATGCCCGCGACCGACCATGACCTCCCAGTCGCTTGCACCGATGCTGACAACGTCGCCATCAATCAGTCGATTATAAGATTCCGGCAGAGGCGCCACGTACTTGCCGAACATGCCGAACATTTCCTGGTATCGATGCAGCGATTCGTCCGGGAAGCCGGCCGCTTTGTAGAATTTGACACCCGCGTCAGGCGCGTCGCGCCCCGTGTCGGCGACCAATACTCTGCACAGCAGGTATTCCTCACGCGGCATCCACAATTCAACATCGTGTTCGCGACAGAGCCATCCCGCACAGCCGACGTGATCGGGATGCAGGTGAGTGACAAAGACGCGTGTTACAGGATTGCCATTTGCCGATTCGGACAATATTTTCTGCCAGACACCACGGCTCTTCTCGGAGTCGATGCCCGTGTCGACAATGGCGATGCCATCGTCATCCCGCAGCAGCCATAGATTGATGTGTCCCAGCAAAAATGGCAAAGGCATGCGCAACCAGTCCACACCGTCGGTGATCGGCATGATTTCGCCATGTTCGGGATGCTGTTCGAATTCGTAATTGATGCTCACACTTGCATGATCGCATGCGTTGCTATCTTGCCGCGAACTTCATCCGCCGCCTGTTCCTTAACAGGCCCATAGCCACGGATGTCCATGTACAAGCGGACGACAGTTTCTGCGTCGCCGATGTTCTGACCATCCAGCACAGATAATAGCCTCTCAACAGTCTCCTCGAATTCACGAATTAACGCGCGCTCCAGGCGTCTATCGGCTGTCAACCCGAACAGATCGAGTCGCGTCCCGCGCAGCCCGCGCATTTTCGCCAGCAATCGAAACGCCGGTACCATCCAGCCGCCGAACTCCTTTTTGCGGGGGCGACCGCGCGCGTCCTTCGCACGACTGATCACGGGCGGTGCGAGATGAAATGTCAGCTTCGCTTTGTCGCCGAAGTCACGGCGCACTTTCTCGAGAAACCCCGTCTGTGTGTACAATCTCGCAACTTCGTATTCATCCTTGTAGCTGAGAAATTTGAAGTAACTCCGGGCGACGGCGTCAGCGAGATCGCCTTGGCCGTCCAGGACATCTTCCGCATTTCGCACACGCTCGACGAGTGCTGAATATTTGTCGGACAGCGCCTGGTCCTGATAATCGACAAGAAAATCTGCGCGGCGCCGAATCACGTCGTCGAGACTTGCATCAACCGTCGCGGCACTGTCACCGTCCATAAGTTGCTTGATTCGGTCCATGTCAACCGCCGCAATCCGGCCCCAACCGAATGCCTGTCTGTTCTTGTCCACCTCGACACCGTTGAGTTCGATTGCACGCATCATCGCGTGCAGAGAAATCGGCACAAGCCCTTTTTGCCAGGCACAACCGAGTAACAACACATTGGAATAGATCGTATTGCCCATGAGTTTTCCGGCGACCGCATTCGCATCGATGGTGCTGAAATTCTGCGAACCGACAATATTGCGAATCGCAACAACACGATCGTCAGCGCGCAGATTCGCATCGCGATGTCTGACGAAGTCACCCGTCGCCATCTCGGCTGTATTTACCAGTGCGCGCGTGTGTCCGGCGCAATAAGTCGACGAGGCCTTGGGCGATGAACTGACAACGAGATCGCATCCGATCAACGCATCAGCCCGGGCCTTTTCGATGCGAACCTGGTTGATGTCGGCAGGACTGTCGGCGATGCGAATGTAACTGAGTACCGCGCCGAATTTCTGTGCAAAGCCCATGAAATCGAGCACGCTGGCGCCTTTGCCTTCAAGGTGCGCAGCCATCGTTATCAACTTGCTAACCGTGACGACGCCCGTGCCACCGACGCCGGTGACGAGAAGATCGTAGCAGTCTTCAATCTCGCCAAATTCCGGATCGGGAAGACCCTCGATTGCCTGCTCGAATTCAACGCCGGCATTGACACCTTCACGGGCCCGCAGCTCGCTACCCTCCACGGTGACGAAGCTTGGACAGAAGCCGTTAACACAGGTGTAATCCTTGTTGCAGGAATTCTGGTCGATCTGGCGCTTGCGACCGAACGGCGTTTCCTTCGGGATAATGGACAGGCAGTTCGACTCAACCGAACAATCACCGCAGCCTTCACAAACGAGGTCGTTAATGACGACAAACTTGTTGGGTTCAATGATCTTGCCTTGCTTGCGACGACGACGCTTTTCGAGCGCACAGGTCTGGGCGTAAATAAGGATCGTGACGCCAGGAATGTCCCGGAGCTCACGTTGTATCGTGTCGAGCTCGCGCCGATGAGAAATCGTCGTGCCAGCCGGGTAATCACTGGCATCGAATAACTCGGGCTCATCCGATACGAGAGCAATGCGATCAATGCCCTCGGCGCGAACCGAGTGCGCGATCGCTGAAACTGAAATCGGTCCGTCGACGGGCTGGCCGCCTGTCATCGCGACGGCATCGTTGAACAGGATCTTGAAAGTAATGTTGGTGTTCGCGGCGACGGCCTGGCGTATGGCCAGTGACCCGGAGTGATAGTAAGTACCGTCGCCGAGGTTCTGGAAAATATGCCGGCCGCCGTTGAATATCGAGCGTGTGATCCAGTTGACACCTTCGCCGCCCATCTGGATCAGGCCCTCGGTATCGCGGTCCATCCAGTTCGCCATAAAGTGACAACCGATCCCGGCCAGTGCGCTTGATCCCTCGGGCAGGCGTGTTGACGTATTGTGCGGGCATCCCGAACAGAAGTAAGGCATTCTCGAGACACCGTCGATACTGATGACGTTAGCGCCGTCATCAACGAGACTGTTGGCGCGTGCGGTCAGGTTCAGGCCGATGAATTCCGCATCCAGTCGCCTGGCGACGATGCCGGCGAGTTGCAGTGGCGACAATTCGCCGACCCAGGGTACGAGTCGCTCTCTGTTCTGATCTTGTTTGCCCACCATGCGTTTGGGTTTGCGGCCCGGGTAGTCATAGAAATATTCCTTGAACTGGCTTTCGATAATGCCGCGTTTCTCCTCGATGACGAGCACCTCGTGTTTGCCCTGCACGAAGTCGAGCGCGCCACCATGTTCGAGTGGCCAGACCATGCCGACCTTGTAGACGTCGAGTCCTATGCGTTTGGCTTCGCGTCGATCAATGCCGAGCAGGCGCAATGCTTCCATGAGGTCGAGATGCGCCTTGCCCGTGGTGACGATGCCAAATCGTGCCTTCGGCACATCGAAGATCTTGCGATCAATCGGATTTGCGGCGGCAAACGCGAGTGTCGCCGCTTTCTTGGCCTCGAGACGTTCCTCGATTTGCGGGCCGGGCAGGTCGGGCCAGCGGTAGTGCAAACCGCCCGGCGGCATTTCGAACTCCGGGATGACGAACTGCGGGTAGGGCGGTAATTCAACCGACATTGCAGACTCAACGGTCTCCGATATCGCCTTGAACCCAACCCACATTCCAGAGAAGCGCGATAATGCAATGCCGTACAAACCGAACTCGAGGTACTCGGCGACGTTTGCAGGATTGACGTGTGGCATGACGAAGGTCAGGAACGCGACATCGGATTGGTGCGGCATCGACGATGACACACAGCCGTGGTCGTCACCGGCGATGACAAGTACGCCACCTTTCGGTGAACTGCCATACGCGTTGCCGTGTTTCAAGGCATCGCCCGCGCGATCGACGCCGGGACCCTTGCCGTACCAGATTCCGAACACGCCATCGACGGTTCGATGCGGATCGGTCTCGACTTGTTGCGAACCGAGCACGGCCGTTGCTGCAAGTTCTTCATTGACGGCCGGCAGGAATTCGATATTGCTTTCGGCCAGAAACGATTTGGCGCGCCACAACTCCAGGTCATAGGCACCGAGCGGTGAGCCGCGATAGCCGCTGATGAACCCGGCAGTATTGAGTCCGGCGGCACAGTCCATCGTGCGCTGCATCAGCGGAATGCGCACGAGCGCCTGGGTGCCGGTCAGGAATACACGGCCCGACTCGCGGCGGTAGCGATCGAGAAGTTCGTAATTGTCGAGCGGGTATCTGGGGCGGGGAATTCGAGAAGCCGTGGCCACCATGGGAGGCTCCGCACTGTGCTGGGAAAAGAGGAGTTTCGCAGAAAATGCGTGTGATCAGGTACCAGATTGTCCCGGCTTTTAATCAATAAATGACTAATTATCCCGAATATTGGTATAATTCGGGACAGCATCCCGAATACCAGACCTATCGAATATCGCCATGTTATCCAGCAACGATCGACGCATTCTGGCGGAACTGCAGCGCGACAGTCGCCTGACCATGCAGGAGCTCGCCGACAAGGTCGGCATGTCGAGCTCCGCCGTGTGGCGTCGCGTCAAGAGTCTCGAAGCGGCCAAAATCATTGATCGTTACGCCGTGATCGTGAACCCCAAAAAGGCCGGCTTCGGCTTCGCTTCAATGGTGCGTGTGT
>JADFKA010000112.1 GCA_022565135.1 Pseudomonadota bacterium | reverse complement strand
CACATCGGCACCGGCGTCCTGTAGCAAAATCGCGGCGACAGCCGAGTCCACGCCACCGGACAGGCCGAGGATGACACGCGTATTTTTCAAATTCCCCAACATAGCCAGGCGATTCTAACAGGGCGCAGGCTGCCCGCTGTGCGGATGTCTTACTGTAGGAGCCCGCTTGACGGGAGCGGGCTCCTGCAGTTCTTAGATGCCTAGCTGGCGGAACTCAACCTCGACTTCACTCGCAAGCCAGATTTCATCGAACATTGTGCCGTAAAGCCTGGCGACGGCCGGTTCATAGGTATCGGCGATACCGTCCCATTGGCTCGCCTGCAGTCGGTAAACGAGAGCTGTTTCGTCGGCGATGCAGAATGACTCGGCGTGTGTGCGCAGGTCCTCACGAACATGTCGAAACTCGATGTAGCTATTCAGGCGACGGCCCAGGTGCACAAAGTTATTGCCATTTTTTATGGCGCTGGAAGGGTCTGCGATCAACACTCGAATGCGCGAATAGGATTGCGATAGTACGAGTCGTTTGATGATTTCAAGAAAATCCGGATCGTCGTAAATTCCAGGGTCGAGGTCATGCGTAAATATCGATACCTTGCGCTTTGCCTCGCGCACAACTTCGATGACAGCCTGACGCATTTCCTCACGCGTGGATATTACCCAACGCTTGCCTCTTTCCTGTGCCTCTTCCATGCCCAGTAATCTTCGTCCGGTATGAGTCCGTACTTTGGCGTGCCGCCAACGCTACTTTTCGTGCACTGGTCAGACTACGCGCAGGACCATCATATTACCGTTTGGACAAGATTAGCCGTGGGTACTGCGTCACGTTTTGGCGGCGAGTTCGGCCGCGAAACCAATATAAGCCTCGGGAGTCAACTCGAGCAGGCGGGATTTCTCGCTATCCGGAATATCGAGCGTGCGAATGAAATCGTGCAGGAGATCCTTCGTCACTGGTTGGCCGCGTGTCAGTGCTTTGAGCTTCTCGTAGGGCTCGGGAACGCCGTAGCGTCGCATCACGGTTTGCACGGCTTCGGCCAGCACTTCCCATGCATCGGCGATGTCTTTTCCAATCGCCTCGCTGTTGACCTGAAGTCTTGCCAGTCCCTTTTGAATCGACTCAGACGCGATCACCAGGTAGCCGACGGCAACACCAAAATTTCTTTGCACGGTCGAATCGGTCAGGTCTCGTTGCCATCGCGAGATGGGAAGTTTTTCGGCGAAATGGCTGAGCAGGGCGTTAGACAGGCCGAGATTACCTTCCGCATTCTCGAAATCGATCGGATTGACCTTATGTGGCATCGTTGACGAACCGACCTCGTCTTTCGCAATTTTCTGTGTGAAGTAACCGAGTGATATGTAACCCCAGATGTCACGACAAAAATCGATCAGGATCGTGTTGTAGCGCAGCAGCGAATGAGCGTACTCGGCGGTCCAGTCATGCGGTTCGATCTGCGTCGTATATGGATTAGGATCAATCCCCAGAGATTCAATAAAACCCTGGGTGATCGCTGGCCAGTCGGCCTCGGGATAGGCGATCTGGAGCGCGTTGTAATTGCCGACCGCGCCGTTGAATTTGCCGCGTATCTCAAGGTCTCTGAATAGTCCCTGAGCCCGATCAAGTCTCGCCGCGACGTTGGCAAATTCCTTGCCCACTGTCGTCGGACTGGCCGTTTGACCGTGAGTTCGCGACAGCATCGGCAATGTTGCATATTTTCTGGCCATCGTCTGAAGTTTCGTACGAAGCACTCGCATCTGCGGCAGCAGCACGTCGGTACGGGCAGTGCGCAACATCAATGCGTAGGCGAGGTTGTTGATGTCCTCGGATGTGCAGCCAAAATGCACGAAGTCCTTGAGCGGCTGTGTCTCCGGACCGTCGCCGAGACGGTCGCGGATGAAATACTCCACCGCTTTAACGTCGTGGTTCGTTTTTGCCTCAATTTTCTTGATGTTCTCTGCATCATCGAGTGAGAAATCATCGACAATGTGATTGAGGAAGTCTTTCATGACGTTCGACAGGGGGGGCAGTTCGGCGATCTGCGCGGTATCGGAAAGCCACTGCAGCCAACGCACCTCGACGAGTGTGCGAAAGCGGATCAGGCCGAATTCACTGAATATATCGCGTAGCCCGTTGACCTTGTCGGCATAGCGACCGTCGGCTGGCGACAGGGCCCTGAGCGTTGAGACTTTCATGTCACGAAAACCAGTGTAGACTTGCGCGCGCAACGCGCAATTCATAGATACGCACGAAGCGCGAATCATACACGACGGGATATCACTGGCAATGAGCGACGGGGATTTTCGCACCGAAACTGACAGCATGGGCGAACTTAAAGTCCCTAAGGACGCGCTGTGGGGCGCCCAGACGCAGCGAGCTGTCGAGAACTTCCCGATCAGTGGATTGACCATGCCGAGTCAGTTCATTGCGGCGCTTGGGCATGTCAAATGGGCGGCCGCCGGCGCCAATGCCGAACTCGGCCTGCTCAAAAGCGATGTGGCAGCAGCCATACAGAAGGCAGCATTAGCGGTCTCGAATGGCGATCACGATACACATTTTCCGATCGACGTATTTCAAACCGGATCTGGCACCAGCTCGAACATGAACGCGAATGAAGTCATTGCCCATGTTGCGAGCGCAAGCCTAGGCTCAGAGGTGCATCCGAACGATCACGTCAACATGAGCCAGAGCAGCAACGATGTCATTCCGACTTGCGTTCATGTCAGTGCGGCGAGCGCGATTCTCGGTGTGCTGATGCCAGCGCTGCGGCATCTGTCGAAGGTACTCGAAAAGAAAGCTGACGAGTGCAAGGACATCGTCAAGACAGGGCGTACGCATTTGATGGACGCCATGCCGGTCACGCTGGGCCAGGAACTCAATGGCTGGCGAGCCCAGATCGACAATGCAACAGCTCGCCTTGGTGATGCGATGGTACGCCTGACGGCGCTTGCCCTGGGCGGCACGGCTGTAGGTACAGGAATCAATGCGCATCCGAAATTTGGCGCCAAAGTGGCGGTACTGCTCAGCGAGCAAACCGGCATTGATTTCAAACCAGCGCAGTCAAAATTTGAGGCACTGAGCACACAGGATGCTGCAGTGGAGGCATCGGGCCAGTTGCGGGTACTGGCCATCAGTCTGACGAAGATCGCGAATGATCTGCGATGGATGAATTCGGGTCCGCTCGCGGGCATCGGCGAAATCGCGTTGCCGGCCTTGCAACCCGGTTCCAGCATCATGCCGGGCAAGGTTAATCCTGTCATCCCCGAAGCCGTCACCATGGTATGCGCGCAGGTCGTAGGCAATGACGCAACCATTGCGATGGCGGGACAATCCGGCAATTTCCAGCTCAATGTAATGCTGCCCGTCGTCGCCTACAACCTGTTACAAAGTATTGAATTACTGGCGAACGCCAGTACCTGCCTCGCCGACAAGGCAATTGCCGGCTTTACGGTCAATATCGACAATATCAACCGCGCTCTCGAGCGAAACCCGATTCTCGTGACTGCGCTCAATCCTGTTATCGGCTATGAAAAGGGTGCGGTCATCGCCAAGAAGGCTTACGCCGATGGTCGGTCGGTCAAAGACGTGGCGAAAGAATTGACCGATTTGTCCGATGCGGAGCTCGATCGATTGCTTGATCCCGCGGCTCTGACCGAGGGCGGCATTAAAAACTAGCCTGGACTATTCATGAGTAGACCGGGCCAGGTGGCATTTGTCTGCATTTTCTTATGACCGACTCAGCGATCATTTTCGCCGCCCATCTGCGTGCTCGCCTGACGGGAACGTCTTTGCCTACCAACCCCACGGACATCGTGATGCCGCCAGGGAGCGAACGATGGCCGTCCAGCATGCGTGAGCAGCTATTAGCATCGCTAACGCCTGCCGGCGTGCTCGTGCCGTTCATTGAACGGGGTGCCGAAGGGCTTTCTATCTTGTTTACGCAACGTTCCGCCGAACTCAAGCACCATGCGGGTCAGGTCAGTTTTCCAGGGGGGCGCATGGATCCCGGCGATGCCGATATCGCCGCCACGGCATTGCGGGAAACTTATGAGGAAGTTGGTATTGCACGCGACAATATCGAGATCATCGGTTATCTCGAGCCAATGCCGACCGTTACCGGCTACGCGGTTACACCGGTCGTCGCACTGGTCGACGGATCGATAGAACTCAAGATTGACAAGACCGAGGTCGAGTATGCTTTTGAGGTGCCGCTGCAATTCCTGCTCGACAGAAATAATCAGAAGATGGTGGAGCGGGAGATTCACGGCAGCAAAGTGTCCATGGTCGAATTTCACTACGACGGACAACGCATCTGGGGGTCAACGGCTTTCATCGTATTTAAATTGATAGAAATCATTAGAGATTAATAGTTTATGACTGAAATCAATAAATTACTTGAAGTTATGGCGAGCCTGCGGGACCCGACCGATGGTTGTCCGTGGGACGTGCAACAGGACTTTGCGAGTATTGCGCCGTATACGGTCGAGGAGGCATACGAAGTCGCCGACGCCATTGCGCGCGCCGATTACACGGATCTCAAGAAGGAGCTCGGCGACTTGCTGTTCCAAGTCGTTTTTCACGCGCGCATGGCCGAGGAGGCGGGTCTCTTTGACTTCGACGACGTCGCGGCGGGCATCACGGACAAGATGATCCGGCGGCATCCGCATGTCTTCGGTGGACCTGAACAACGGGCGGCGGGCCAAACGGATGCAAGCTGGGAAAGAATCAAGGCAGATGAGCGTGCCCAGGAATCAGATCGAAGTGCCATGGCCGGCGTTGCCATGGCGTTGCCGGCGCTCAAACGTGCTCAGAAACTGGGTAAACGGGCGAGCACGGTCGGCTTCGACTGGCCGGATCGGCGCGGCGTTCGAGAGAAAATAAACGAGGAATTGAATGAGCTCGAGCAGGCTGTCGGCACACGCAACGCCGCCAATATCGAGGAGGAATTCGGCGACGTGTTGTTCGCGCTGGTGAACCTGTCGCGGCATCTCGACGTCGACCCCGAACAAGCCCTGAGTGCCGCGAACATCAAGTTCGAGCAGCGTTTCCGCAACATGGAACAGGCCATCACAGAGTCGGGTAAAAGCCTTACCGACCTGACCCTGGAATCGCTCGATCAGCAATGGCGCGCTGCCAAGAAACGCATCGGTTCATAAGCCGTTCAGATTTCTGGCACAACCACGGTTCCTCATTCAGCCAATGTTCATTGGCAGGCGTTTAATCTTGTCCACAGGCTGGCAATAAGGTCGGTCGCAAGCTTGGCAAGGAAGATGACAATGATGAATATACGTCTAACAGCAGGTCTGGCCGCAGCCACCGCGCTGCTCGGCCTGTCAACGCAGGCAATCGCAGACCACGACCGCGGAGCCTATCGCGCAACATCGAAATCGACGAGTGGCTATGCCCAGAACTCGCGCCAAAGCACGGGTCCGATTTACGACTATGCGGAGGTGATCAGCTCGGAACCGATTATTCGCTATGTCACGATTACGACGCCGGTACGTGAATGCTGGGAGGAAACCGAGTACTACACGGTCAATCATCATCCTCACGGAGTCGCTGGTGGCACACTTTTCGGTGCGCTCATTGGCGGAGTCGTCGGACATCAGTTCGGCAGCGGCCGGGGCAATGATGCGGCGACGGTTGCGGGTGCGTTGATCGGTGCAGCTATCGGTAACGATGCCGTCCTCCGGCACAGTGGCGGCAATTACGGTTCGGTGCGGTATTCGCATCCCGTCAAACGTTGCAAAACACATTATCGCGAGCACCAGGAGGAGCGCATAGACGGCTACAACGTGGTGTATCGCTACAATGGTCAAAAGTATTCGACCAGGATGCCGAATGATCCAGGTCACAGAATACGCGTCCGCATCGACATTCGACCGGCTGGGTAGCCACGTGACTTCGTTCATTGCAATAAGTCTGCCGACATACCACACTTGTCGGCAGTGCTGATTGCATGATTTGCGAGGGCTCGATGAAAGGAATGATGAAGTGAGATTTCTAACCACAATGCTTTTGACCGGAGTGCTGGCGACTTTGCCAGTAACGACGCAGGCATTTGAAATCGAGCAGACGCTTCGCGAGCTCAGTTCGCATTTTCACGACTGCGATCAACAGCATTTTCAAATCGCACAGAAAAGTGGCGGCATGAGCCTTGCCGAGGCGATTGAATCGGTGCGCCGGAAAACCAATGGCCGCATCGTCAGTGCTGCAACGAAAGTGAGCGGTGGCCGTGAAGTGCATCACATCAAGGTGCTCACCAAAGACGGCAAGGTCAGGACGCACAAAGTGCCAGGCCGCAAACGGTAGCCGGGATTATTCATGACCAATCCG
>JADFKA010000111.1 GCA_022565135.1 Pseudomonadota bacterium | reverse complement strand
CCGAGAAACATCGAGCACATGTGCGAGCAGCGGTCTGCCAGCGAGCGCCTGTAGCACTTTCGGCAAATCCGAGTGCATACGTGTGCCCTGACCCGCAGCGAGAATTATGACACTTAGGCCCAAGCCTGAAACTCCCTGTTTCAATGACCGGGCATGATACCGCAAGACCCGTGGCGCCGGCGTGCAGGAATTGTGACCAACAATGTTAATCTTACGATTCGGCTACAGAATAAGAGCCAAAACATGTCGGATCAAACAATTATTTTCATTGGCGTCGCTATTTATATGGTCATCATGCTTGGCGTCGGGTTCTACGCGTCGAAGAAATCTCATTCTGTCACCGATTTCATGATCGCCGGCCGCGGCCTTCCCATTTGGTTGTGTTCAATGACCGTTATCGCGACGTGGTTCGGTGGCAGCACGATTATGGGCGGCGCGGGAGCAGCGTACGACGAAGGAATGCTCGGGGTTATTGAGGATCCGTGGGGCGGTGCCCTTGCACTGTTACTTGTCGGGTTTTTCTTCGCGAGAACATTTCGCCGATTGCGGATCATCACCGTCACCGATTTTATGCAGCAACGGTATGGTCCCACGGCCGCGATGGCTATTACAGCTGTCGCCGTGTTTGCAAATGTCGTCTGGGTAAGCTCAATGCTGGTTGGCTTCGGCTTGATTTTCAGGGAGCTCACCGGCATTCCGCTCGAGGTCGGAATTGTCAGCGGCGCAATTGTTATTGTTATTTACACTGCTGTTGGCGGCATGTGGGCCGTCGCGCTGACCGACTTCATCCAGATGATAATTATCATCGTCGGCCTGGTTGTTTTGTTCACCGTTGTTCTGATCGACGTTGGTGGCTGGAGCGCCATATCGCCGCTGCTCGATGAAAATGCGTTCCGTATGCTGCCGCTCGAAAATACGGCCGAGCAGTGGCTCAACTACCTGCGCGCATGGACCATAATTGGTGTTGTCGATATATCGGCGCAAACGCTATTTCAGCGCGTCGCATCTGCAAAAAGCGAGCGCGTTGCGCAAAATTCATTCTACTTCGGCGGCGTCGGCTATCTCGTGTTCGGCATGATTCCCGTCCTTCTCGGAATTATTGCGAGCGTCACAATGCCGGATCTTGCTTCTTCGGAAGCCGTTATTCCGGCGATGATGATCGAACATCTCCATCCTGTCGCAGTTGCTGTATTTGTCGGCGCCCTGCTTGCTGCAATAATGAGTTCTGCAGACAGCGCCTTACTTGCCGTGTCCAGTATTTTCGCCAAGAACATTTTGCCAATGGTTAAACGAGATCCATCAGATAAACTATCGCTTCTCGTGGCCCGATTGACCATACCGGTATGTGGCCTCATCGCGATTTTTATCGCGATGCGGGTTCAGGTCGTATTTAACCTAATGGTCGATTCGAATATTCTGGGCCTTGCCGCGATAATTGTGCCGTTCATTATGGGAGTATGGTGGACGAAGGCGAATCGGACGGGCGCGTTGTCGTCAATGGCCGTCGGTATTCTGGCCTGGTTGATAACACTGTCAATTGCGCCTTGGTTGCCCGCCGACTTTATCGGTCTTGCGGCCTCGTTTTTCACTATGTTGATCGTGGCGCCGCTAACGCAAAAATTCGATCCGCCGCGTGAGATGCGTGACTGTGATGGGGTGCCAATAGAGATGGCTGATCGACTTGGTACACTGCCGTTATTCAAGCGCAATTAGATGTGACTGTCGCTTGCACGCAGTAACGGCTTCCCAATGAAAATAGTAACCCCTAATCTCTGTGATGAAAATCCCGAAACGGTAGGTGCAGTCGCGCCGATTTTTAATACCTATGGCGGCAAAAGTGCCTTTGGCGGCGAAATTGTTACCGTCAAGTGTTTTGAAGATAACACTGTTGTCAAAGCTCAGGCGGCCGAAGACGGTGCCGGTAAGGTCATGGTAGTAGACGGTGGTGGCTCGATGCGTTGCGCGCTCGTGGGCGATATGATTGCTGCAAACGCAATGAAAAATGGATGGCTGGGATTAATAATTTATGGATGCATTCGTGATGTGGACGCGATATCTACTCTGGATATCGGCATCCAGGCACTCAATAGCATGCCAATAAGAAGTGTCCGAGAAAATCGTGGTGAATTAAACATTGAAATTAGCTTTGGCGGAGTGACTTTCAAGCCCGGTGAATACGTTTATGCCGATAACAATGGTGTCATTATTTCTCCGCAATCACTTTTTTAGTTTTCTAAAAGCGTGTAATTAGAATTAGCGTCCGCCCTTGAGTTTTTGCGCGGCCCGATAGCGCGCACGGGCTTCTGCAAGTTCCTGCTGAGCCCGCGCAATGTCCGTTTCTTCGGACGCTCCCTCGAGCGCTTGCTCGGCTTCGAGTTGCGCCGCAAGTGCCGCAGCTTCGTCGAGTTGTTCGCCGCGCAATGCCGTATCAGCCAGTACCGTAACGAGATGCGGCTGTACTTCAAGCATGCCGCCAGTAATGTAGAAGAAGTGTTCCTTGCCTTCGGTATCCAGGACGCGCACTTCGCCAGGATTCAGTGCCGTTAACAACGGCGCGTGTCGCGGAGCGATTCCGATCTCGCCCATCTTCGCCGGCACGAATACCATCGTAGCTTCACCCGAATGGATTTCGCCTTCCGCAGAAACGATGTCGACTTGAATCGTGGCCATTAGCAGGTCTCTGTTCCTTATTGCATCGTTTTCGCGTTTTCGACTGCCTCGTCGATCGAGCCAACCATGTAAAACGCTTGTTCCGGGAGGTGGTCGTAGTCACCATTCACGATGCCAGTGAAGCCGCGAATCGTTTCTGCCAGCGCTACATATTTGCCCGGTGTGTTCGTGAATACTTCGGCAACGAAGAACGGCTGTGACAGGAAGCGCTGAACTTTGCGCGCCCGGGTCACCGTAAGTTTATCGTCTTCGGACAATTCGTCCATGCCGAGAATTGCAATGATATCCTGTAACTCTTTGTAGCGCTGCAGTACTGCCTGCACGCTGCGCGCACAATCGTAATGTTCCTGGCCGATGATGTTCGGGTCGAGAATTCGCGATGTCGAATCAAGCGGATCCACGGCCGGGTAGATACCCAATTCCGCGATCTGTCGTGACAATACGAGTGTTGCGTCAAGGTGAGCGAAGGTCGTTGCCGGGGACGGATCGGTGAGGTCGTCAGCCGGCACGTATACAGCCTGGAACGAGGTGATCGAGCCGGTCTTGGTTGACGCGATACGCTCCTGCAAGATACCCATTTCTTCGGCGAGCGTCGGCTGGTAACCAACAGCCGAGGGCATGCGGCCGAGCAGGGCCGAAACCTCGGTTCCCGCGAGCGTGTAGCGGTAGATGTTGTCGATAAACATGAGGACGTCGCGTCCCTCATCGCGAAACGCTTCGGCCATCGTCAGGCCTGTCAGCGCAACACGAAGCCGGTTTCCGGGAGGCTCATTCATCTGCCCGTAAACCAGCGATACCTTGTTGATAACGCCCGAATCAGTCATCTCGTGAAAGAAGTCATTACCTTCGCGCGTGCGTTCGCCAACGCCAGCAAATACCGAGTAGCCCTCATGCTCGTGAGCAATATTACGGATGAGTTCCATGAGTGCTACGGTCTTGCCCACGCCTGCGCCACCGAACAACCCAACTTTACCGCCCTTCGAGATCGGCATGATCAGATCGATGACCTTGATACCGGTCTCCAGAACTTCGGTCGTCGCCGCTTGTTCCTCGTACGTCGGCGGCGGACGGTGAATCGGCATTAACTTTTCTGCGCCAATCTCGCCTGCATTGTCAATCGGTCTGCCAAGTACATCCATGATGCGCCCAAGCGTTTTTTCGCCAACGGGCACCATTATCGGCTGCCCGGTATTGGATACCGACATGCCGCGCTGCAGACCCTCGCTCGCACCCATCGCAATGGTACGAACAATACCATCGCCCAGCTGCTGCTGAACTTCGAGCGTAATCTCGGCGTCGTCTATGATCAGCGCATCGTAAATTTTAGGAATCTTGTCTGACGGGAACTCGACGTCCACGACAGCGCCAATTATCTGCACAGTAGTTCCGGTACTCATACCTGGGTCCTCAAACATTTCGGCGTAGTACCGCCGATTAACTATGGTTAAGTTTCTCTAACCAGTCACGGCGGCTGCGCCGCCGACAATTTCTGATATCTCTTGTGTAATCGCGGCTTGCCGCGCCTTGTTGTATTTCAATTGCAGCCTGTCGATAATCTCTCCAGCGTTGTCTGTGGCAGACTTCATCGCTACCATTTTCGCTGCCATTTCGCAGGCGAAGTTCTCGACCGCGCCACGATAGACCTGTGATTCGATGTACCGCATCAGGAAATCTTCGAGCAACTCCCTTGCGTCTGGCTCATAAATGTAATCCCAATGCTCTTGCAATTCTTCGTCCGTCTCGGAGATCATACTTACGGGCAACAGCGTCTCGACAACGGCTTTCTGGCTCAGCGCACTGATGAACTCGTTATGCATCAGGAAAAGGCGGTCGATCTTGCCTTCACTGTAAGCGTCGAGCATGATTTTGATTGAACCGATTAAATCATTGATCTGCGGCTTGTCGCCGAGGTGCGTAGCCGTACCAACCACGTTGCCACCAAGCCTGCGAAAAAATTGCACAGCTTTCGCACCGATCAGGGCAAGATCAACGTCGACTTTCTCGTCTTGCCATTTTGCGATCTCACCGATAACCGTTTTGAACAGGTTGACGTTGAGACCACCACATAGGCCGCGGTCGGTCGAAATGACGATGAATCCAACGCGTTTGATCTCGCGCTCGCGCATATACGGATGATTGGCATCCGGGTTCGCGTGTGACAGGTGGCCGATCACGCGGCGAATGCGCTGCGCGTACGGACGTGACGCCTGCATCTGAATCTGTGCTTTACGGATTTTGCTGGCCGCCACTTTTTCCATCGCACTGGTGATCTTCTGCATGTTTTTTACGCTGCGGATTTTGTTGCGTATCTCTTTTGCGCCTGCCATTTGTGTCGTTTCCTATCATCGCTATCGTCCGCATGGCGGGCTCCTACGATGCATTGTCATGTTTTTCCGTCGTTCGAATTATTCCTGTTGGAACCCGCCATGCGGGCGATCCCTGGATACTGCGATCAGAAAGCTCCTTTTTCAGCGAAGTCCGCGCAGACGTTCATCAATTGCCCCGCGATTTCTTCGTTGTAATCGCCGGTCTTGTTGATCGATTCCAGCAGTTCGCCATGATTGGTCTTCGCGAAGCCATGTAACGCTGTTTCGTAGTCGAGAACTTTGGCAACTTCGATATCATCGAGAAAGCCCTCGTTGACCGCGTACAACGACAGCGCCATTTCGGCAACCGACAGCGGTGAGTATTGCTTCTGCTTCATGAGCTCTGTCACTCGCTCCCCGCGTGCGAGCTGTGCACGAGTTGTGGCGTCAAGGTCCGAGGCAAATTGCGCGAACGCCGCAAGCTCACGATATTGCGCAAGCGCAAGGCGCACGCCGCCGCCAAGCTTCTTGATTATCTGCGTCTGTGCCGCTCCGCCAACCCGGGATACCGACAGGCCCGCGTTGATCGCCGGTCGGATACCTGCATTGAATAAATCCGTCTCGAGGAAGATCTGGCCGTCGGTAATCGAGATCACGTTTGTCGGCACGAATGCCGATACATCACCGGCCTGCGTCTCAATAATTGGCAGTGCGGTCAAAGAACCGGTCTTACCCTTGATCTTGCCGCCCGATACTTCCTCGACATATGCTGCATTAACACGCGATGCCCGCTCGAGGAGGCGCGAATGCAGATAAAAAACGTCACCGGGATACGCCTCGCGGCCCGGCGGACGTCGTAGCAACAACGATATCTGGCGGTACGCCCAGGCCTGTTTGGTCAGGTCGTCGAAGATGATCAGCGCGTCTTCACCCCTGTCGAGGAAGTACTCGCCCATCGACGTACCCGAATACGGCGAGATGTATTGCATTGCCGGACTCTCTGCCGCCGCCGCCGCCACTACAATCGTATGCTCCATTGCGCCTTCTTCTTCGAGCTTTCTCACGACGCCGGCAATCGACGAGGATTTCTGGCCGATTGCCACGTAAATGCACTTTATGCCTGTATCGCGCTGGTTGATGATCGTATCGACTGCCAAAGCTGTCTTGCCGGTCTGGCGATCGCCGATAATCAGCTCACGCTGACCACGACCGATCGGCACCATTGAATCGATTGCCTTCAAACCCGTCTGTACCGGTTGATCGACCGATTGACGTTGAATGACGCCCGGTGCGACTTTTTCGATCGGTGCTGTGAGATCCGTTTCAATCGGGCCTTTACCGTCGATCGGTATACCCAGGGCATCGACAACACGACCG
>JADFKA010000110.1 GCA_022565135.1 Pseudomonadota bacterium | reverse complement strand
CCTTTTCGCTAGCGATAATCCGCGTCGATATTATAGTAGGGAGCTACCGGCGAACCGTCTCGACATGTTGGAACGATCTGCCTGCCTATTCATTGCTGCTGCGTTTGCCAGACCTCGACCTTTCAAACTGCTTCGATTTCCGGCACTCTATAGTATGTGTTTCGCTATAAGTATTCCAAGGTGGCATGGGCTCCCGATGCTTCCGTGGTACTTGTCAGGCCCCTTACGTAATTGTATTGAAGAAAACAACCTATGAATTTTGACGACAATTTTCGACGCATTGGCAGTGCCAATATTGAGCACGTCAAGGCGTTGGTCGCCACGCTGACCGACGAAGACTGGACTCAGGAATCGGTGCGGCAGCAGCGCTATGAGGTGCACAAGGACACCCAGACAATACCGCTGGTGCACGATGACGATTTTCGCCACACGGAGCCAACCCGGCATCCTGCCCTGCAAACGTTTGCACCGGTGATTCGGCCAATACTGGCGATAACGGCGGACTTTTTTGATGCATCGGAAAAAGGCCGCGCGCTGACCGAAAAACACGGCACCGGCTATTTCATTCGAGCCAACTTGGTTCGCCTTGCTCCTGGGGGGACGATTGACGAACATCGCGACGACAATTTTTCACTGACGCACTCGCACCGAGTGCACGTGCCAATCATTACCAACGATCGCGTTCTCTTCAAAGTGGGGCGAGAGACGCTCAGCATCCCCGAAGGGGAGATCTATGAGATCAATAACCGGCGCCTGCATTCCGTTCACAATGCTGGCGCTGAGGCGCGCATTCACCTGATTCTTGACTATGTCCTCAAAGGCGAAAAATGTTGCTGCGGCGAAAAGCACTACCCCGATCAACCGTGCTTGCCCGAAGCCTGCATGGACACAGACCACGGCCGGATTCCCTGTACCTGCCATACCGAAAGCGCCTAACGCCGCACGATGCAGCAGCGTGTCGATCTGCTACAGGCCGCCACAAGCGCAACGCGGGCGTTGTCGCCCGCTGATCTCGAAACATGCTTTGATGATTCTCTGATAATCGTCTCGGTACCACGTGCCGGCAGTACCCTGCTATTCGAACAGCTGCAGCGCCTCGCGGGTTTCTGGAGCATCGGTGGCGAGAGCCATGCCATATTCAATGCGTTCCCGAGCCTGGGTGCTGCCAACGCGGCTCTGGACTCGGGCTGTCTTGACGAATCGCACGCCGATCCGCGCACCTGCGACCAAATGCGTCGCTGTTTTGCGTTTCTGCTGGGCGACCACCAGGGTCGGCGCTATATTCGGCTGAGCCCCAGACCCAGGAGCGTCGTGCTGCTCGAAAAGACGCCGCGTAATGCGCTCAATATTCCGTTTCTACTCAAGGTTTTTCCGCGCGCCCGATTCGTTTTTCTGCATCGCCAGCCGCCGCAAAATATTGCGAGCATCATGGATGCCTGGGGCGATGGTTTGCAGACCGGTCGCTTCGTGACATTTCGCGATTTGCCCGGATGGGATCGGTCCGCCTGGTGCTTCCTGCTGCCGCCGGGCTGGCGCCATCTGAAAGGCAAGGCGCTGGCGGACATCGCCGCTTTTCAGTGGTCCGCCGGCAACCGCATCATCATCGATGAGCTCGAACGGCTACCCGCGGAGCGCTGGATGACGACCGGCTATGAGCAATTGATCAACGAGCCGGCGGCGGCGCTAAGGGAAATCGCGAGTTTCGCCGGGCTTGAAGTTCCCGAGTTCGTGCAAGAAATGCAGTCGCTGCCGTTTGCGAGGACGACGTTAACGCCGCCTCATCCGGACAAGTGGCGTCGTCACGCGGAGGCCATCGACAGTGTGCGCGACGAGTGGCAGCCTGTCGCCGCGCGCATCGCGGCCTTATTGCGAGCGGAACTCCGGCATACCACAAACGCGCTGTAACCAGGCATCATGTCGCGGCAGTGATGCGCGTGCGGACCGAATTCGCTCTGCCACCGGCAGCAGCACTTCGCTTGGCGGCCGGTTCTTGCCGTACCATCGATCGCACTCATCGCTCAGGAAATCCATGCCGTAGAGAATCGCCTCATAGCTCGAGAGGCCGAACACGCCCGCCGTGTCGATGGGCGGCCGGTGGTCACCGGGCAGCCCGCCGGATACTAGCGGCGTATCTGGCTGGCCTGGAAACCACGCATCTTCCCAATCGGGCATTGCTGGTGGCTTGTGCCGCCAGAACTCCAGTTTTGCCCGCACCCGATCGTGCATGCGCTCGGGCCGCCGAATCTCGCGCCAGTACTCGCTGTCCTCGCGCTGCGTCAGACAGTAGTGCAGGTTGATGAAATCGACTATCTCGTGGAATCGATCCGCGATGATGCGGTTGTAACGATCCGCCAGTGGTGCCATGTTGCCGTGGTGGGGGAAATGTTCAGACAACATTACGGTTGCGAGATCACTCATGTACAGTCCGGTCGACTCAAGCGGCTCTAAGAAGCCGGCCGACAGACCGATCGCGATGCAGTTTTTCACCCAGGCTTTCGCACGATAGCCGACCTTAAACGGTACAAAGCGTGCGGGCAATTCGTCGGCAAATGAGCCGACAAATTCGCGAAGCTCGCGTTCGGCCTGGTCTTCATTCGCAAACTGGCTCGAATGCACGTAGCCCCAGGCGCGCCGGTTTTGGAGCGGGATCTCCCATATCCAGCCGGCCGACACTGCGGTTGCGAGCGTATTGGGCCGAATATAGCCCGGGTAGTTCGTTTCGTAGGGCACCTGGATCGTCACGGCGCGATCGCCTAAGAGCCACTGCGAGCAGTCAATCCACTCGACGCCGAGCTTTTTTTCGATCAACAGTGCACTGAATCCCGTGCAGTCAATAAACAGATCGCCGTCGAGCCGGAGACCACCACGAGTCTTGATGGCCGCAATGTTGCCGTTCTCCGTCATCTCAACGTCCGTCAGATGATCGAGATGATGTGTGACGCCGCGCGCTGTAGCGACTTCGCAGAGGTAGTCGGCGAACTTTAGCGCGTTCATGTGAAACGCGTAATTGAACCCGAAATCGGTCCGGTCCTCCGGAAATCCGTTGGGCCCGATGAAGTCTTCGCAGAGCGTCGGCTGGGCCGAGATGGTCGTCGAGAACGGCAGCGACCGATCGCTCTTGAGCCACTTCGTCGCAGAAAAATCGAGCGGCTCCAGACGGCGGCGTCCAAAGGCATGGTAGTAAGAGTCTCCGTTGCCATGAACCCAGTCGACGTACTTGATCGCGTGCTTGAAGGTGCCGTCAACTCTCTTAAGAAACTCGACCTCGTCAAGCCCGATTACCGCCAGTATATGCCTGATGCTCGGAATTGTAGCCTCGCCAACACCGATACGCGGCACGTCCGGCGACTCTACCAGTGTGATGTCTGCAACACGGAGAGCCGGTGTATTGAGTGCGGCATCGAGGTAGGCGGCGACCATCCAGCCCGCGGACCCGCCGCCAACAATCACAACTTTTTTGGGAGATATCATCGCCCGGACACCGATGTACGCTGATAGTCTGACATACCGGCAAACTGCCTGAGCCAGACATCGTGCGGCTGGTAAGTCTGCGGCGCGCGCCGCAGGCGCTCGATAATGAAGCCTGGCACCTGGGTCTCGGGGCGATTCTTGCCGAACCACTCGTCGCATTCTTCGGCCAGGAAGTCCATGCCGTACAGGATCGCCTCGTAACTCTCGAGGCCGAAAATGCCCGCAGTATCGACCGGGGGTCGATGATCGCCGGGAAGGCCGGCAGTGGGCAGCGGCTGGTCGGTTTGTCCCGGTATGTGTTGATCGATGAAGTCGGCGGTTGAGGGCATCTTGATCCGCCAGAAGTCGAGTTTCGCCTGGAGACGATTGTTAATACGCTCTGGCCGGCGAACTTCCCGCCAGAACTCGGTGTCGTTTCGCCGCGTCAAACAGTAGTGCATGTTGATGAAGTCCAGGATCTCGTAAAAACGATTAGCCATGATTCGATTGAATCGATAGGCGAGCGGTGCCATATCGTCCTCGAACGGGAAATACTGGGCTAGATTGACGACTGCAAGATCGCTCAGATACAGCCCGGTCGATTCGAGCGGCTCGATGAAATTCGCGGCCAGACCCATGGAGACGCAATTGCGCGCCCAGGCTTTGGCGCGGTGCCCGACCTTGAAATGCACGGTTCCGGTGGCCAACGATTCGGCATGTTGACCCTCAAAAGCACGAATCTCGCGCTCAGCGTCATCTTCGCTGATAAAGGCGCTCGAATGCACGTAACCGAGTGCCTTCCGGGTTTGCAGAGGAATCTCCCATACCCACCCGGACGACAAGGCGGTTGCAGTCGTATAGGGGCGCACGTAGCCGGGGAAATGATGTTCATAGGGCACATTCATTGTTATGGCCCGGTCGCACAGCAGCCACTGCGAGCAGTCGACCCAGTCAATGTCGAGCTGTTTGTCGATAAGAAGCGCCGCGAAACCGGTGCAATCGATGAACAAGTCCGCTTCGAGCCGCTCGCCGCTCTTGGTCAAAACAGCAACAATATCGCCATTATCGTGCATCTCGACCTCGGTGACATGGTCGAGATAGTGTCTGACACCGCGAGCCGTCGCGATCTCAGAGAGCATGTCCGCGAATTTCAGCGCATTCATATGAAAGGCGAATTTCAGCGGCTGGCCGAACTGGGAGTCGCGCTGCGGTATTGGGCTGAGCCCCAAATCGCAGATGACGGGCTGCATCGACGTCGTCTCCCCAAAGGGCACCGACCTGTCGCTCGTATGCCAGAGGAGCGCCGCGCGATCGATCGGTTGTACCTGAAACGTGTCGAAGGCGTGGTAGAAATACTCGCCGTTGCCGTCCAGCCAGTCGACGTATTTAATGGCCTGCTTGAATGTGCCGTCGACTTTTTTGAGAAAATCCAGCGGATCGATACCGACGACAGCCAGGATGTGCTTGATATGGGGGATCGTGGCCTCACCGACGCCAATGCGCGGCACGTCAGGCGATTCGATCAAGCTGATTTCAACCGGCCGCTGGCCGTTGTCTCTCAATGCTGCCTCAAGATACGCCGCCGCCATCCATCCGGCAGAGCCACCACCAACGATCAATACTTTCTTCGGGGTCACGCAGAGAAATCCTTTCAGATTGGTGGAGTTACGGGCAATTTTACCCGAAATATGAAAATCGCCGAGATTTACCAGAATAGCTGTTGTAAATATTCCACACAATAAACTGTTTGCTTTAGATGCCTTGTCTGTGCTGTACTCTGGTTAATATAAAGCCCAACTATTCTGCAACAAAGATAATAATAAAGCAGATTGCGAAAAAGTTGAGCTTTTTATAAAGACATTAGGGGATTTCCAAGATGAAAAAGACGCCGATTGCTACAGCTGTCAGCATTGCCCTCGCGCACGGATCATTGTTAATGGGCGGTTTCGCGCTTGCCCAGGAAGATATCGAAGATATCGCTGACGAGAACGTGATCGAAGAAATCGTCACCACCGGATCTCGAATCCGGAAAGATGTTTTCACCAGCTCGTCCCCGATGGAAATTATCGACATAGGAGAAGCGTCGCTGCAGGGTATTGCCAACGTTGGTGAGCTGCTCCAGAACAGCACCGTAGCGGCGGGATCGCCGCAGGTGACCAGCGTACTCAGCTCAGCGTTGGTTGAGAATGGCGGTATCGGGACGAGCACGATTTCGCTGCGCGGCCTCGGCGCCAACCGCACGCTGGTGTTGCTCAACGGACGCCGGGCCGGGCCGTCAGGCACGCGCGGCGGCGTATCCTCTTTCGACTTCAGTGTCCTGCCACTGGCGACGATCGAGCGTATCGAAGTGCTGAAAGACGGCGCCTCGTCGATTTACGGATCGGATGCGGTCGCCGGCGTGGTCAATATCATTACCCGCCGGGGGGACGGCGCCTCGTTCGATGGCTATGTTTCGCAGCCGAATTCGAGCGGCGGTGAACATACGCGTTTGAGTGCGTCCTGGGGCCGCGACTTCGCGCGGGGCGGCTTCCGGATCACGGCCGACTACAACAAGCAGGAAGAGCTCGCCCAGGGTGACCGCGACTACTTCAATTGCGAAGAAGACTATGTTTTCGATCCTGTTACCGGCGCGCGGGCCGACCGCGTTGATCCGCGTACCGGCAATTTCAAGTGCTCCGACACAACTTGGGGCCATATCTGGGTCTACGATTACGGCGGCAGCAATAGCCCATCTTTCCGTACCCTCGCTCAGTACGACTACGACGGCGATCTGGCGCAATACATTCCCGGCTACGGCCCGGTGACTGACCCGGCCGATGTGCAGACGCCGCCGGGCTGGTTCCCGACCGGCTACGACCGCGCAGCGAGTGAGGTGCAAAACTCTGACCACCCTTTCCAGGATGAGACGACCTTGATT
>JADFKA010000109.1 GCA_022565135.1 Pseudomonadota bacterium | reverse complement strand
GCGATGCGGTTGAACGGCGGTACACCAAAGGGTGTGACCCATTCCCCTAGCAATGCGCTCTCGTTTGTCATGGACTCGTCTGAAGCTGGAGCGTCTTCGACGTCCGGCGTCGACACGTCACCGCACGCGGCTATGGTCAGCGACACCGTGGCGATGAGTAGGATGTTCTGCTGCATGATACTTCCTCATTTTCTTTATTGCCGTTATTTTCGTGAGGCCGTTCGATTCGGGAGCGACTAAGAGTACGGTTTTCACAAACCCAATTACTCAAGTGTGAGAATCAGGTCCCAGTGTTCATCGCTGACGGGCATGATTGAAAGTCGGTTGCCCCGTCGCATCAAAATCATACCGTCGAGCCCAGGCTGTTCTCTGAGTTCGGTCAATGTAATTGCTCGGTCGAATTTGCGCATAAATTCGACGTCGACCAATATCCAGCGCGGATTGTCCTTGCTGCTCTTCGAGTCAAAGTATCTTGAAGTTTTGTCGAACTGGACGGGGTCCGGATACGGTTCGCTGCAAACTCTCGAAATACCGACGATGGCCGGTACCTTGCAGCTCGAATGATAGAAAAATATCTCGTCGCCTATGCGCATGTCGTCACGCATCATATTGCGCGCCTGGTAATTACGAATGCTGTCCCACATCTCGCGGCCATCGCGATGAAGATCGTCGATGCTGTAGACGTCGGGTTCCGACTTCATTAGCCAGTGGGCCATGGTGAAATGAACGCAATCGCGCCGCGGCGAAAATGGTGGCGGAGTGTACCATGTGGCGGTTGACACATAAGCCCCGTGGCTGCGACAAATGCGCTGATCGCGGGCGTGGAAATCCGCTGTGCTGTGGTAGGATTGCGCCGCAAACGGGGCCAAACTCAGGGTTGGCCGCGCAATAGAGCCTGCCATTGGGGCAGCAGAGAGGATCTTTTCGCATGGGAATTATGCTGGCCAACATTTTTGGCTCGTCGCCCGTAGTCCCGCTCGAGAAGCACATTGAGATCGCCTATCGTTGCGCAAAACGGTTACAGCCCTTCTTCGCCGCCGCGGTCGGCGGTAACTGGACCAAGGCGGCCAAGGTTCGCGGCGATATCGAAATGCTCGAGCACAAAGCAGACGATCTCAAGAAGGAAATCCGGCTGCATCTGCCCAAGAGTCTATTCATGCCCGTGCCGCGCGAGGATCTCCTCGAGTTGCTGCTGGTGCAGGACAAAATTGCAAATCGCACGAAAGATGTGTCCGGCATTGTGATGGGACGCAAGATGCAGTTTCCTGCGTCGATCGCCGATCAGTTTCTCGAATTTGTAGATCGCAACGTCGACGCGGCAAAACAGGCGAGAAAAAGCGTGCGCGAACTCGATGAGTTGTTTTCGACAGGATTTCGTGGCGCCGAGGTAGATCTCGTTGTGGCGATGATTGAGGAGCTTGATAAGATCGAAACCGATACCGACAACCAGCAGGCAGCGCTTCGTGGGGAGTTGTTCAAAATTGAAGCGTCGCTCAATCCGATCGATGCCTTTTTCATGTACAAGGTCATTGAATTGACGGGAGAGATTGCCGACATGGCAGAACGTGTTGGCCGTCGTCTCGAGCTGTTGCTCTCACACTAATCACCAATAAACCAGAGCGATCCATACCCCTGGGGGTAGTTCTATGGAAGCACAGTACGTCTATATCGGCCTTGCCGCGCTGTTTGGCCTTTTCATGGCGTGGGGCATTGGCGCCAATGACGTTGCCAATGCTATGGCGACGTCAGTTGGCTCCAAGGCGCTGACGATCAAGCAGGCGATCATGGTCGCAGCGGTCTTCGAGTTTCTTGGTGCTGTACTAGCCGGCGGTGCAGTGACCGATACCGTGCGTAAAGGCATCGTTGATACGGATCTTCTGGCGGCAACGCCCGAATTACTGGTTTACGGCATGCTTGCGGCTCTACTCGCTGCGGGAACCTGGCTGTTCATTGCCTCGAAGAATGGCTGGCCGGTTTCGACAACACACTCGATCATAGGCGCGATCGTTGGCTTCGCCGCCGTAGGCATTGGCATTGATGCGGTGCAGTGGGGCAAGGTCGGGGAGATCGTCATCAGTTGGATTGCGTCGCCACTGATTGCCGGTTTTATCGCGTACCTGATTTATCAAAGCGTGCAGCGCCTGATTCTTCGTCAGGACGATCCGTTGGAACAGGCCAAACGATACGTTCCCGTCTACATATTTTTTGCTGCGTTTACGATCACCCTGGTAACGATTCTGAAGGGTCTGAAGCACGTCGGCCTGACCATCAGTTTGCGCGACAGCTACATACTTGCGATTGCTATTGCAACCGTTATTGCACTCATTGGCGCATTCTTCATTCGACGCATCAAGCCCGATAAGAAAGCCGAGAAACGCCAGCATTTTTACACGGTCGAGCGCGTATTCGGTGTCTTGATGATCGTAACGGCTTGCGGCATGGCTTTTGCGCATGGCTCGAACGATGTTGCGAACGCGATTGGGCCGCTGGCGGCCGTCATAAGCGTTGCACAAAATGGTTTTATTGCGGCCGAGTCGAAGTTGCCAATCTGGGTAATGATTCTGGGTGGCGGTGGCATCGTCATCGGCCTGGCAACGTATGGACGCCACGTCATTGCTACCGTTGGCGAAAAGATCACTCAGCTTACGCCCAGCCGTGGATTCGCTGCCGAACTTGCGGCAGCAACGACCATCGTCATAGCGACCGGAACCGGAATGCCGATTTCGACGACGCATACGTTGGTCGGTGCCGTACTTGGCGTCGGACTCGCCAGGGGTATCGAGGCTATCGATCTTCGCGTTGTTGGGCGTATATTCGCGTCGTGGATCATTACGATACCGGCGGGTGCGTTCCTTGCAATTATTTTCTTCTTCATCTTCAAGACGATATTGCCTTAGCCGCAGGGATTCATAGTTAATGCGTCGCTTAATATTCATGGTTGCCACGCTACAGGCATCGTGCGCTATTGCGCAGGTGCCTGCGGACACGGCCGTGAGCTTCGGACCCGTGCGCCACCCGGTGTACAGCACTACCGGGATTGTTACGGCAAGTAACGACATTGCTGCCGAAGTAGGAGCGCAGGTACTTGCCGATGGTGGCAACGCCGTCGATGCCGCTGTTGCTGTTGGATTTTCGCTCGCTGTTACGTTGCCACGGGCCGGGAATATTGGTGGTGGTGGATTCATGCTCGTGTATGACAGCGAGTCGGATCAGACCATAGTCATTGACTATCGCGAGCAGGCGCCGCGAACTGCGCATCGCGACATGTTTCTGGACGCCAACGGTGACGCCGATCCGCAATCTTCACGGTACAGCCACAAGTCAGCCGGCGTTCCCGGCACTGTGGCGGGTCTATACCTTGCACATCAGAAATTTGGGAGCCTACCATGGGATCGACTGCTGCAACCTGCGATTAGTCTCGCCCGTGACGGCATTGCCGTAACACACGATCTGCAAACGCTGCTCACACGTCGACGTGATCGGATGTGTCAGGACGAGGCGACTTGTGGCTACTTTTACAAACCGGGCGGCGTTCCATATTCGATGGGCGAGCGACTCGTACAGTCGGACCTGGCCGATTCGTTGCAGCTTATTGCCGAGCAGGGTCCCGACGCCTTCTATCGTGGGGCGATCGCCGAGATGATCGTGGCTGAGATGGAGGCTGGCGGTGGCTTGATTGATATGGAATCACTGGCGGCCTACAAGCCGGTGGTGCGCGAACCATTGCGTGGCAGCTATCGAGGATTCAAAATTGTAACGATGCCGCCACCGAGTTCAGGTGGGGTGCACCTCATTCAAATGCTCAATGTGCTCGAGCACTTTCCCGTTGCTTCACTGGGTTGGGGCAGTGCGGACGGAATCCACCTGCTGGCCGAGGTGATGCGGCTCGCGTACGCTGATCGCAGCAAACATCTGGCTGACCCGGATTTCTATCCCGTGCCGGTCGAGTGGCTGACAAGCGCGGACTACGGTGTCGAACTCGCTGCATCAATCGACATGACGCAGGCGAGGTTGTCGTCCGACGTCGCGCCAGGAGTCGCACCGCCCCACGAGAGTGAAGACACCACGCATTTCTCCGTGATGGACCGCGACGGTAACGTAGTGGCCAATACCTATACGCTGAACCTATCATACGGTTCGGGTATATCAGTCAGCGGTGCGGGATTCCTGCTCAACAATGAGATGGATGATTTTGTGTCGAAGCCCGGCGTACCGAATGCGTACGGCCTTCTCGGTGGCAAAGCGAATGCCATCGCAGCAAATAAGCGCCCGCTGAGTTCAATGACACCGACGATCGTCTTTGCAGACGGCAAACCCTGGTTTGCAACCGGTAGCCCGGGAGGGAGTCGCATTATTTCGACCGTATTGCAGATGCTCGTCAACGTCATTGACCATGGGATGAACATCGCGGATGCATCAAGCCAGCCGCGTATGCATCATCAGTGGTACCCGGACCGACTGTTGCTCGAATCAGGGTTCAGTCCTGATACGATCGATATTCTCAGGGCGCGTGGTCACGCAGTGCGACTGTCAACCCGGTCGATGGGCAGCTTGCAAACTGTCGCCATTAAAGACGGCACATTTCGTGGCGCTGCCGACCCACGCACGCCGAATTCTGGCGCCGCCGCGCCTCATTCTGGCGCCGCCGCGCCTCATTCTGGCGCCGCTGCGCCTCATTCTGGCGCCGCCGCGCCTCATTCTGGCGCCGCCGCGCCTCATTCTGGCGCCGCTGCGCCTCATTCTGGCGCCGCTGCGCCTCATTCCGGTACCGCTGCACCTATGGCCGTAGATGCCGCAGCTAACTGAACCGATCGCCTCCACCAGCATCACGCCAGGAGTACGGCGCTATGCGCTGGTCGTGCTCGCCGTCGTCTACATGTTCAATTTCGTTGACCGGCAGATCATGGCGATTCTGTTGCCGGCGATTCGCGACGAATTTCAGGTCGGTGATGCGGTTCTTGGACTGCTGGCGGGCACGGCCTTCGCGCTCTTCTACGTAACGCTTGGCGTGCCGATTGGACGACTCGCGGATCGCGTCAATCGGCGCAATCTCATCGCGGCGGCGGTCGCCATTTGGAGTGCAATGACCGCATTGTCAGGACTTGCGGCCAATATCTGGCAGTTAACGCTGGCGCGTGTGGGCGTCGGTATTGGCGAAGCTGGTTGCAGCCCACCGGCGCATTCGATGATTGCGGACTTTTATCCGCCCGAACGCCGTTCAGCCGCCATGGGTATTTATACGGTCGGTATTTCTGCGGGCATCATGCTGGCCTATCTGGCCGGCGGGTGGGTCGTACAAAACATCGGCTGGCGCGAAGCGTTTTTTATTGTCGGATTGCCGGGTTTGCTGCTGGCGCTGATCGTCAGGTTTACGATCCCGGAACCACAACGCGGGGTATCCGAACAACGCGTTGATAGTGGCAGCCAACCATCACTGAGTACCGTAACGAAATTCCTGCTCGCTCGCCGATCCTTTCTCTACATGGCCATTGCTGGAGGGCTCAGCTCGTTTGTGGGCTATGCGGTTATTACTTTCATGCCGAGCTTTATCTACCGTAGCTTTGGCATCGGTATCGCCGTGGTCGGAATCTGGCTTGGCTTGATCTATGGCATTGCCGGCGGCTGCGGATTCTATTTCGGTGGCTATCTTGCCGATCGCATTGGTCGAGGTGGTCATCGCAAGGCGATGACGTTTATAGCCTTGGCAACCATTGCATGTGTGCCATTTTTCCTGGGCGTGTTTCTGTCGTCGTCGCTGGTCGCTTGCATGGCGTTACTAATCATCCCGAGCGTTATCTCGAATTTCTACCTGGCCCCGGTATTGAGTCACACGCAGAGCCTGGTGTCATTGCGCATGCGGGCCGTTGCTTCGTCCCTGATGTTGCTGATTCTGAACGTCATTGGTCTTGCGATGGGATCGCCCATTACAGGGCTTATCAGCGACAAGTTGGAACCCAGCTATGGACCTGAGTCGATGCGTTACGCGTTGCTGATCGTGAGCGTCGTAATGCTGCCGATAGCGTCCTGGTGCTACTTCCAGGCCGGCAAGTCTATTGATCAGGATCTGCTCCGGGCCAACGAACACGACTGATCACACTGAACGCAGGTACCAGTCAAAATCGAGCGGGCTGATCGTGTTATGAAATGCCCGGCATTCGGTGCGGCGATTGATGGCGTAATACCGGCAGTACTTCTCGCCCAGGTAATCCGGCAAGACCCTGCTACGCGAAAATTTGTCGATCGCGGCATCCCAGCGGTCAGGAATGCGTGTCTTGAGTAATACTCGTTCGCCTTCCTCAATCATGCGACCAGGGTCACACTTGTTTTTCAAACCGTAATGGATGCCAGCCGCGATGGCGGCAGTTACCAGGTAAGGGT
>JADFKA010000108.1 GCA_022565135.1 Pseudomonadota bacterium | reverse complement strand
GCATCCAAGGCGGTGTCGCGCTCTGAAGCGGGCCTTGCCGTGCGCAACCGTGACGTCTTGCTCGCGGCTGGCCGTGAGGCGAAAGAACGCATCATCGAGCGCGAATTTGATCGCATCAACGAGTCCGTGCGCAAGGATCTGGGGAAGTACTCGTCTTTGCATCGTTCTTTAAGTGAATCGATAGGTCGTATCGAGAAAGACCACGATGACGCGATCGATGTACCGCCGGATCCGCCGGGTTGGGTAAAGGCAGTCCAGGCGGTGGCCGAGCTTGACTCGAAAGAAGGGCGCGGCCAGGTCGGTGACATACTCAGTGATATTCACAAGTCGCTGATCAAGGCGCACAAGGATGCGATGACCGCCTATCACGAGGCCAGTGCGAAGCGTCACCAGCTGTTGCGGCATATGCGGCCCGACTGGCGTCTGATTCAGCAGAAACTGGCGGAGGTCGGCAAAAACGTCGAAAGCCTGTTGAGCCGTTCGGTCACGATCGACCGGCTGATGCAGGAATACGAGGATATCGTGCATGGGCAGGACCGTGCGGTTTCTGTGCTGTCGTCGTCATCGCTCGTGAATTTTTTCGTGTCGGCATTTGTATTGGTCATCGCTATCGGCGGTGCGACGATTAACTTCTCATTGATTGCGAGGCCAATGGCCGAAATGGTTGGCGGCACCAACTTCATCGGTGGCTTTAAGATGGCCGATATTGCCGCGCTGGTCATCATCCTGGTTGAAATCTCGATGGGCCTGTTCCTGATGGAGTCGTTGCGTATCACGCGGTTGTTCCCGGTAATCAGTGCGCTGCCGGACAAGACCCGTGTGCGCATGGTCTATATCACGTTCTCCATTCTGTTCCTGCTGGCAAGCGTAGAGGCGGGCCTCGCTTATATGCGCGAAGTACTGCTGCACGACGAGCTTGCGACGAGCGCCATATTGCGTGGCGACATTGGCGCGACGGCGACCGGCGAATACATGTGGATTACGACGGCGGCGCAGATGGGCATGGGATTCATCCTGCCGTTTGCACTGACCTTCGTGGCGATACCGCTCGAGACTTTCGTACACTCATTGCGTACGGTTATTGGACTTGCTGCAATTTCGCTGTTGCGAATTCTGGCGCTCACGCTACGATTGCTGGCCAACATCTTTCTTTATCTCGGCACTATGCTCAAGCAGATCTATGACCTGCCGCTGTTCGTGCCACTGTGGCTCGAGGAACGCGTGGCAAGAAATGTCGAGGGCGGGGCTGTTACGGGGAGGGTACGACAATGAAGACAGGAATCTTTGCCACTTTGTGCCTGCTGCTGGTTGCTTGTGGCGGCGAGGCACCGCGAAATTCCGGCGTGTACATGCTGCTCGATACCTCGGGCACCTATGCGCAGGAACTCGAAAAGGCCGAGCAGATTATTCGCTATACGCTTTCAAAGCTGGATGCGAAGGACACGTTCGCAGTCGCCCGCATCGATACGGGCAGTTTCAGTGAAAAAGACATTATCGCCAAAGTGTCGTTCGACGACCGACCGAGCGCCGTCAACCGGCAGAAACGTTTGTTCGCTCAGCAAATCAGCGATTTCGTGGCGAATGTGAAATCGTCGCCCTACACCGATATCACGGGCGGTCTGTTGCAGGCCGTAGAATTCCTCAATGAGAAGGATACGGGCAACAAAACGATCCTGATTTTCTCGGATCTCAAGGAGGACCTGGCCGAAGGTTATATCCGCGACATCGACATCGAACTCGCAGGGTTTAAAGTCATCGCGCTCAATGTCACCAAGCTACGCTCCGACAACATCGATCCTCGCGAATACCTGGACCGGCTCCAAGAGTGGCAGGGCAAGGTCGAAAAAACTGGCGGCGAATGGCGTGTGATCAACGATCTCGACGGTCTGGAAGGATTGTTATAGCGTCTATTTCCAGCTACACGCACTAATAAGTAAGGGCCCCTGAATGGGGCCCTTTTTGTTGGCGAAATTATGAGGCCTGACGCGCTCGTCCAAACAGGGCCGACGCAGCCACGCACAGCATCCCAGTGACAACGATCGTTCCTTGTAAGCCAAACGCGGCCGAGGCGAATCCAATCACGAGACTGCCCAACGCAGTCCCGCCGAACGCAATCATTCCCCAGAAACTGCTGACTCGCCCTCGCACCTCTTCATCAACGAGGCTCTGAATCAAGATCTGTGACCCCACGCCAGAAAGGGACAGCATGACGCCGATCGCGGCGACGATCAGTATCGACATCCAAAATATCTCTGTCGCGCCGAAAGCCACGACCAGAAGGCCGGCTGCGATGACCGCTATTCGAATGACGCTCGTGTCGAGCCACGCCGTACCGCGTGAAAGGACAAGCCCTGTGGCGATGGAACCGGCGCCTATGGCTGAGGTTAGAATTGCGAGACCTGAGCTGCCGCGATGCAAGATTGCATCAACGAATGCTGGCATCATTTCGAGAGCACCACGACCAAAAATTGATGCAACCGCAACGACAACCAGCAATCCGCGAATCGTCCGGTGGCACATGACATAGCGAAAACCTTCGAGCAGTTCCGACCAAACATCACCTGGATTATTCGATCGGTTTTCTCTGGGTCGCAGCTTGACGACAATGACCGCTGCGATGATTGCCAGGTAGGAAATTCCGTTAACGACAAAGGCCGTGCCGACGTTGAAATTCGCAATGATCAGTCCTGCGATCGCCGGACCAACGAATCTTGATACGTTGAAGGATATTGACGTCGTGGCAATAGCGCTTTGTAACTGATCTTTGTTGACGAGGTTCGGGACGAGCGCCATTCGTACCGGCGTGTGCGCGCTATCAAGCGCGCCTTGCACGAGCGACAGCGTCGTGAGAACGACGATATTGACCTGATTTAAGAAGATCAATGAACCTAACAGCAACATGCTCATGAAACTGAGCGAGTTAATTATAATAGATGCTTTGCGCCGTTCGAATCGATCGGCCAGTACACCGAACAGAGGACCAAATAATAATGCTGGCGCAAACTGAGTAAACGCCACGATGCCCACCCAGAATTCCGATCCGGTTAATTGCCAGGCGAACCAGCCCAACGCGACGCGATAAATCCACAGTCCGTGCAGAGATACAGTGCTGCCGGCCAGGTAAATGAGGAAATTGCGGTTCGATAGCGCGGAGTGGTTACTCACCTTAACGAACTATCCCGATCGGCGCGGCGGTCATGGCTTCTGAGAATCCTTGATTCAGATTTCGGGACAGTCTACTGAATTGTCGCCGAGCTGGAATAAATTTCGGGCAGTTTAGTAAACTGTCACAAAACTAATCGCCTGACGAGATCCCTACAATGATGCTCAAAGACAGAGTGGCAATTATCACGGGCGCTTCACGCGGCATTGGCAAGGCAATCGCACAACGCTTTGCTGCGGAAGGGGCCCAGGTTGTCGTGAACTACAAGGCTGCTGCCGATCTCGCCGAAGACGTCGTCAACGGGATTCGTGCCACAGGAGGCGAGGCGATCTCGATTCAAGCCGATGTTGCCCGGCGCGAAGACACCGACCGCCTGCGCGACGAAACGCTGGAAGCATTCGGAAAAATTGACATCCTGGTTAGCAATGCGGGCATCGTCATCGATAAATCGTTTATCGACAGCACTGAAGACGATTGGAATGCGGCGATGGATACCAACTTGCGAGGGTTTTTTAATGTGTCGCAGTCGATTCTGCCGCACATGATCGAACGCAAGTTCGGCCGCGTCATTGCGACCGGGTCGACCATCACCGAAGTCGCCGATTTTGGCGGCAACCAGTATTCAGTGTGCACGGCCTCGAAAGGCGGCATCCTTAACATGATGCATCCGATGGCCGCCGAAATGGCTCAGCATGGCATAACGGTCAATTCCGTTTCACCCGGCTACATTGCGACAGAAATGCTCGGTCAGCTCGATCCGGAGGGCCTTGCAGCGGCGTTGCGCCTCGTGCCCATGCGCCGTTACGGCAAAGCCGAAGAAATCGCCGCAGCCATGGCGTTCCTGGCCTCTGACGATGCTGCCTACATTACGGGGCAGACCCTTCGCGTGAACGGTGGCATGTCAATGAGTTGAGTAGCCCGGCCCGCGCACGACGCGACCCGGTGTTGCGCCGGTGTGTTCGCCGTCTTTCAAAACCTGCTCGCCATTAACGAACACATGCACCATGCCGGTCGCGTACTGGTGCGGCTCAATAAAAGTGGCGTGGTCCTGGATCGTGTTCGGATCGAAGACGACGACGTCGGCGAAAAACCCCACTTTCAGTTCGCCGCGTCGATCGATTCTCATCGTCTGTGCAGGCAGTGCGGCTAATTTGCGTATGGCTTCCTCGAGCGACAGAATTTTCTCATCACGGACGTATTTCGCCAACACACGAGCAAAACTGCCATAGGCACGCGGATGCGGGTTGCTCTTCATGAACACGCCTTCCGGCGCAAGTGATGCCGCGTCTGAATTGAAGCTCACCCAGGGCAGTGCGACGACTCGGCGAACCACGTCTTCGGACTGCGTGAAGTACACGGTACCTACTCGGCTGCGATCTTCGACTATCAAATCCATGATCGTCTCCTGCGGACTGGTGCCGCGCATTTCCGCGACCTCGGCAACGGTCTTTCCCGTTAACGGTTTCAATGCGTCGGACTTGAACCCGACCAGCAAGATGTTGTCGGGTGAGCCGGCGCCCAGGTACAGGTTTTCCCATTCGTCGGATTCCTCCAGCATTTCTCTGGCGATTCTTTCGCGCAATGCCGGGTCTCGCATGCGTTCCAGCGATGCTTCGAAGCCACCTTCCTGGACCCAAGGTGGAACGGTTGCGTTCAAACCGGTGGATCCTGCCGGGTAGGTGTAGACGTCGGCTGTAATCTGCAATCCCTCATCCCTGGCTCGTTCGACCATGGCAACGGCTGCGTCGAATAAATGCCAGTTGGACTGCCCGGAAGATTTTAAATGGTAAATCTCGGCACGAATGTTGGCATCGCGTGCAATGGTCAGCAATTCGTCGATCGCCTCAATGATGTTCGCGCCTTCGTCGCGCATGTGAGAGATGTACATGCCATCGTATTCAGCGGCCACTTCAGACAGGGCGATCAATTCGTCGGTCGTCGCAAACAGCCCAGGTGGATACATCAACGATGACGCTACGCCCAAAGCGCCATCTTTCATAGCCTCTCGCACGAGGCCGCGCATCTGCTCGAGCTCGTCGGGCGTGGGTTCACGATCTTCGTGTCCGATGACGTACTCGCGCGGCGTTGCGGCGCCGATGAACGACGCTACATTGGGGGAGATGCCGCGTCGTTCGAGAAACTCGAGATACTCGGCAAGCGTCGTCCATTCGACTTCGTAGCGAATATCGCTTTGCAGCCGCACCATTGCCGCTTTCATGTCATCGTTGAGCGGACCCATGGAGTCTCCCTCGCCCATGATCTCGAGGGTTACGCCCTGGCGGATGTCGCTTTGCGAATGACCGTCTTCGATCAGTGACTCGTTGGCCCAGGACATCATGTTGATAAAGCCGGGTGCCACGGCGAGTCCCTCGACGTCGATTTCCGCTGCTGCGGTGGCATTACCGAGATCGCCAAGCGCGGCGATCTCGTCACCATTGAAGGCGACATCACCGACATAGGGCTCTTCACCACTGCCGTCGTAGATCGTGCCGCCGCGCAGGATGAGGTCGTACGCCACCGGCGATGTGCATGCGAACAAGAGTCCGAACGCGACAAGAGCAGCCACGACTGATCGGCCGCAGCGATGCAGAAACTTTATCTTTAAAACAAATTTGCTCAGGCGTCGTTGCCTTTCGTGGCCATGTACAGGCCGCCGGCCATCATCAGGAGCTGAAACTCCATGCCGCCGTTCATGACGCTGAAACCGTTCTTGGCATGGACGAGCACGATGGCGCCGATCATGATGACGACGACGATCAGGCCGCCGAGACGTGTAAGTATGTCTTTGCCGAATGCACCGGCAATCAACATGATGCCAGCGGCGATCTCGCTCAGCGCCACGAGCCAGACCACGGCAACCGGTAGACCCATCGCGGGCCCCTCGATCGGAAATTTGCCCACGCCGTGGTAAACGAATGTGGCGGCAAGTGACAGGCGCAGACCCCAATGTGCATGGGGCGCAAGATTTTTGAGAAAGTCCATAGTGCTTTCCTCTTAGTTGTTATACATCACGAAGCCTACACCTATTTGCAGGCCAAAACCGATTACGCCCCGGCGATCCGCGCTCTGATTTGTCGCAGCGTCTGTTGCACTTGTGCAGCATGATCACGGCCCATTCTGAGCAATAATTTTTGGCCGCTCGATAACGCTTCAAGCTCCGGGTCGGAGAATTCGTAAAGTACATGCGGTCGGACGAGGCGTATCGGCGCTTCGACATG
>JADFKA010000107.1 GCA_022565135.1 Pseudomonadota bacterium | reverse complement strand
GTAAATGCCGGGCTGTTCGCCTGAATGTCCGATGCAAGCATGCCTCCGCTCACGGCCGCTTCAACTCCGGTGACGTAGTACTGATTGGTAATCAGGATCATGAAGGCCGTGGCAGAACAAACAAACAAGGTATCGATGTAAACTGAAAACGCCTGCACCAGGCCTTGTTGCGCGGGGTGTTGTACTTCGCAAGCGGCGGCAGCATGTGGGCCGGTGCCCTGACCGGCTTCGTTCGAGTACACACCGCGTTTAACGCCCCAGCCAATTGCGGCGCCAACGCCTGCCATCGGCGTGAATGCATCCGTGATGATCATCGAGAGGATACCCGGAAGGTCTGCAATGTGTATCCCAACGATAACGATCGCCATGACGATGTAGCCCAGTGCCATCACCGGTACCACGACTTGCGTGACATGTGCGATGCGTTTTACGCCACCGAAGATAATGATGCCGAGTATCGTGACGACAGTGGCGGCAGCAATGAGTTTGGTATAGCTGATCGTGCCAAAAAAAGTATCAACTGTGTTGTGACCGCCAAATGCGAGTTCTGCAGCATTGCCGATGCTATTTGACTGCACTCCGGGCAGCAGTACGCCAACCGCGATAATCGTCGTGATCGCGAAAATCCACGCGTACCATTTCTGGCCCATCGCTTTTTCAATGTAGTAGGCCGGTCCGCCGCGAAATTGGCCTTCATCTTCCTCTTTGTATATCTGGCCAAGTGTCGATTCGATGTAAGCGGTGGATGCGCCGAGAAATGCCACAACCCACATCCAGAAAACGGCGCCGGGACCGCCAAATCCGATTGCTGCAGCGACGCCTGCGATATTGCCGGTGCCCACGCGCCCGGAAAGCGACACAGCCAATGCCTGAAAAGAGGAAATACCACGTTTCGACTCTTTGCCTGAGAATAGCAGGTGAATCATTTCGCGAAACAGGCGCACCTGGACGAAACGAGTCAATACTGAAAAGAACAGACCAGTGCCAAGGCACAGGAAGATCAGTGCCTGACTCCACACGATGTCATTTAGAGTATTAACCATTTCCTGCATGCCGGCTCCTCTTATTATTCTCGGCGTGGTTCACTCGGATAGTAACTGAATATTGTGACTGAGGGTCCCAGCATATGGGAATTCACAAGACTGTAAATTGACACGTGCGCACAGTGAACGCGTGTTCAGACTTTGCGTTTGACTAATACAATATTGGGTATTTGCTCGAGTCGAGTGATCGCTGAACTCAAACTTGGCAAATCCCGAATTTCAATACTGATATCCATGACTGTTTGCAGTGTTTTCTTGTCGGTGTGCGTCGTCAAGTCGGTAATGCTGGCTTTCTCGTCCGCGAGTACCGTAGTGATGTCGCGCAGCAGTCCGGTGCGATCAAATGCGCGCAGAGTGAGATCGACAGGGTAGGTCGCCGAATCGGAGTGACCCCAACTGACCTCGATAATGCGTTCGGGGTGCCGTTGGTTCAAATCGAGGAAATTGCGGCAGTCCTGTCGGTGAATGCTCACGCCACGGCCCTGCGTGACGTAACCGACAACAGCCTCGGGCGGCACAGGTCGGCAGCAGCGTGCAAAGTTTGACATCAAGTCACCGATACCGCTGATGGCGACGGAGCTGCTCGTCTTTTCGCGGCGCGGTCGCCGGCGTCTATGGTGTAGTTTGTCCGGGAGTTCGGTGCCGCGCAGGTGTTGCAGCGCCGTTGCAATTGATGCCGAGGTCAAGTCTCCCGCGCCCAACATCACATACATCGCATCCGTATTTTTTTGTTTTAATTGTCTGGCGATATCATCTGTTGCTACGTTGCGGACATTGAGCCTCGTCAACTCCCGCTCGAGGATTTCCCGCCCTTGATGATGGTGTTGCTCACGATCTTGCTGGCGAAACCAGTTGCGAACTTTCGCACGAGAACGAGCACCTGCGAGGAAGCCGAGTTTCGGACTCAACCAGTCGCGGCTCGGACGCGATTGGCTACCCGTAATGATCTCGATCTGGTCGCCGTTGCGGATTTCATAGGTCAGCGGCACGATCCGTCCATTAACCTTGGCGCCGCGACAGCGGTGTCCTACCTGGGTGTGCACATGGTAGGCAAAATCGAGCGGTGTCGCTTTGGCCGGCAATTCGACAACGTCTCCCTTGGGGCTGACGGCGTAGATGCGATCCTCGAACACGTCATCGCGAATCTGCGCCAGCAGATCTTCGCCAACCGTCGACGGATCGAGCAATTGGCGCAAAAATCGAATCTTATGATCGAAAGCCGCTGTAGATGCGCCGCCTTCTTTGTATCGCCAATGCGCGGCGACTCCAAGTTCGGCCTGTCGGTGCATGTCGTGTGAGCGTATCTGCACTTCAACAGTCTTGCTCTGTGGACCAACTACCGCCGTATGCAATGATTGGTAGTCGTTGTCCTTGGGGTTGGCAATATAATCGTCAAATTCGCCGGGCAGGTATGACCAGAGATTGTGCACACTCCCAAGTGCTGCGTAGCAGTCTTTGACGTCGTCGACGAGGATGCGAACGGCGCGAATATCATAAAGTGAATCGAGGCCGCGGTCCGTACGCTGCATTTTCCGCCAGATGCTGTAAATGTGTTTCGGCCGTCCAGTGATTTTGGCCTGTATTCCCTGCTGGTCGAGTTCGGTCTGCAATAGAGATATGACGTTGTCGATATATGCCTCCCTCTCGACGCGTTTTTCCTTCAGGGATTTGGCGATACTTTTGTATGTTTCCGGATCGAGGTAGCGAAGAGACAGATCTTCAAGTTCCCATTTAAGTTGCCCTACGCCAAGACGGTTCGCGAGCGCCGCGTAGATCTCCCGGGTTTCGATCGCGAGTGCTTTTTGTTCCTGTCGCGGCGACTTCTTGGCGCGCCGGAGCCGATACAGTTGTTCGGCGACGCGAATGAGTACGAGCCGGGCATCGGCAACAACCGCGAGCAGCATCTTGCGCAACGCCTCGGATTGCTCAACGGCGAGAGCCTCACCCGGTTGCCATTCGGCGGGCAAAGTGAATCGACCGAGTTGGACTAAATCAATAATAATTTGAGAAAGATAGTCTAAGCCACTGTTATTTAATAAATTAATGTCTAAGACACGATCTCGTACCAGTGGGTATATGCGGACTGCTGCGATCAATTTGGGCGACAATCCCAACAGGTCGACAATCGCGGCAATCTCACGTCCTTCGCTGATTGCCGCGGTTGTGGTCGCATCTTTCGGCAAGGTGTCGAGAAACTGCCGCGTCGCAGCAACAACGTCTGCCTGATCCACGCTGTCCGCGGGTTTTTCCTGATTCGAAACCGACATTTCGCGCTACTTCAATGCATAGTCCGGACTGGCAATAACCGTTATCATACGCGCAGATTTTGGCCTGGGCCGGCCCAGTTTTGTTTAGGCAAAGCGATAAATCATGTCAGGACACAGTAAATGGGCGAACATTCAACACCGCAAGGGCGCTCAGGATAAAAAACGCGGCAAGCTGTTTACAAAGCTGATTCGCGAAATCACGGTAGCTGCGCGCATGGGCGGCGGGGAAATCGCTGCCAATCCGCGCCTGCGACTCGCGGTCGACAAAGCCAAAACACAAAGTATGCCGAAGGACAATATCGAGCGTGCGATCAAGCGCGGTTCAGGTGATCTCGAAGGTATTGAATACCAGGAGTTACGGTACGAGGGCTATGGGCCGGGCGGCACCGCTGTGATCATCGATTGTCTGACCGATAATCGTAACCGGACCGTGGCCGATGTTCGGCACGCTTTTTCCAAGTTTGGTGGCAATCTCGGTGCCGACGGTTCCGTGAATTACCTCTTTAATCATGTTGGGCAACTGCTGTTCGCGGCTGACAGTGATGAACACAAAATCATGGAGGCGGCTATCGAGGCCGGTGCCGAGGACGTCATAGTTGACGCCGATAAGACGATTGAAGTCCTGACCGAACCGGGCGAGTTTGAGGACGTCAGAGACAAGATGATCGAACTGGGCCTCGAGCCGGAGTCTGCACAACTGACCATGCGAGCATCGACGAGTTCGCAGCTCGACAGCAAAGAGGCAGCGTCAATGATCAAAATGCTTGAAATGCTCGAAGATATTGACGATGTGCAGCATGTCTATAGCAATGCTGATATATCTGACGAAATACTGAAGCAACTCTGAGGCGGCCATTAACCGATGACTGTGACCGACAAGCAACGCATACTTGGCATCGATCCCGGCTCCCGAATAACGGGGTTTGGCGTGCTCGACTTTGATGGCGATCGGCCAACCTATGTCGCGAGTGGTACGGTCAGGAGCCTTGACGGGTCGTTCGCCGAGCGCCTCAAGAAAATTTTTATTGCTGTTGGCGATATCGTGCAACAGTATCAACCCGATATTGTGGCGATTGAGACGGTCTTTATGGCGCGTAATGCGGGCAGCGCGTTAAAACTCGGCCATGCCAGATCAGCTGCGCTCTGTGCGACGTTCGCATTTGACGTCGACGTATTCGAATATGCGCCGCGCGAAATCAAGCAGGCCGTCGTCGGCACCGGAGCTGCGAGCAAGGCACAGGTCCAGCATATGGTCGTCGCACTTTTGCGTCTTGATGGGGTACCGTCGTCTGATGCGGCCGATGCTCTGGCCACCGCACTCTGCCACGGCCACCAACATGCCCTGAAATTACGGCTGGACAATAGTCTGGCTATTGCGAGCTTGCGATGATCGGTTCTCTACGCGGCCGATTGGAATCGAAACAGGCGCCGCGAATCGTCGTTGAATGCCAGGGAGTGGGCTACGAAATAGAAACGCCGATGTCGACATTTCTTGAATTGCCGACGATTGGCGCAGAATTGTTTCTGTATACGCATATGCTGGTTCGCGAGGACGCGCAAATTCTTTACGGCTTCATGACGGATGTCGAACGCAGCCTGTTTCGTACGCTGCTGCGCATATCAGGCGTTGGCGCTAAAATGGGGCTGGCCATTCTCTCGACGATGAGCGTCGCTGATTTCCAACGCTGCATCAAGGTTGAGGATGCGGCAATGCTCGTCAAGATTCCCGGCGTTGGTAAAAAAACGGCTGAGCGCCTGATCATCGAGATGCGCGACAAAATCGACGCCACGCAGGCGTTAGCGGATTCGACGAAAATTTCACTGCAGGCCAACCCGAAGAGCGAGGCTGTCGATGCCTTGATCGCGCTAGGCTACAAGGCTCACGAGGTAAACAGGTTGATTGGCAGGTTGGACGTTGATGACAGGTCGGCTGAGGACATCATTCGACTCGCGCTTCGGCAAGCGGCGCAATAGGCGATGACCGCGATCGAGCATGAGCGACTAAGCAGTGCCGAGCCGCGTGCCGAGGACCGGGCGTTTGACCGCTCCATTCGGCCAGGGACCTTGTCTGAATTCATTGGGCAAGCTGACGTCAAGCAGCAAATGGCGATATTCATCGAGGCGGCGTGCAAGCGCGGTGAAGCGCTCGATCACGTCCTCATTTTTGGCCCGCCGGGACTTGGAAAAACGACGCTCGCACATATCATTGCGAAAGAGATGGGTGTCAATCTGCGCCAGACTTCGGGACCGGTACTCGAGCGGCCAGGTGATCTGGCGGCAATACTCACCAATCTGGAAGCGAATGATGTGCTATTCGTTGATGAGATTCACCGCTTGAGCGCCATCGTTGAAGAAATCCTGTACCCGGCATTGGAGGACTTCCAGCTCGATATCATGATCGGCGAAGGGCCGGCGGCACGATCGATCAAGCTGGACTTGCCCCCATTCACGCTTGTTGGTGCGACGACACGAGCAGGATTGCTGACGTCACCGTTACGGGATCGTTTTGGCATCGTACAACGCCTGGACTTCTACTCAAGTGAAGATCTGCAGGCCATCGTGCGGCGGACTTCAGGCATTCTCGATCTGCCGGTAGACGACGAGGGAACGATCGAGATAGCGACGCGGGCGCGCGGCACGCCGCGCATTGCGAATCGCCTGTTGCGCCGGGCTCGAGATTTCGCCGAGGTGCGCGCTGACGGCGTTGTAACGGGCAAGGTGGCGATTAGCGCGATGGACATGTTGCAGGTCGATCCAAACGGTTTCGACGCCATGGATCGTCGCCTGTTGCGGACCATTATCGAGAAATTCGACGGCGGTCCAGTCGGCATCGACAGCCTCGCTGCTGCGGTCGGCGAGGAGCGTGGCACCATTGAGGACGTCATCGAGCCTTATCTGATTCAGCAAGGTTTCATGATGCGCACCGCGCGCGGCAGGGTAGCAACCAAGAATGCCTACCGGCACCTTGGCTTGACGCCGCCGAGCGCAGAATTGTCGGCGGGCTTGCCGTTGTTTGACAATGAATAATCCAAGCTAGGTAGCAAATGGAGGAAAGAAAATCATGACACCTGACATGTCCGTCGTCGCCCTGATGCTGCATGCCAGCCTGCCGGTACAACTCGTAATCATCCTGTTGATCGGCGCGTCTGTCATGTCGTGGAGCATTATTTTCACCAAACGTCGCCTGATT
>JADFKA010000106.1 GCA_022565135.1 Pseudomonadota bacterium | reverse complement strand
CCTGCATCTTGTCGCTGCCGAAAACGGCGCCAACGACATCCTTGACGTCGACGATGAGCAATCCATGCGATGTCAACAACAGGTGTTCGATCTGGATTTCACCATCACTGCCGTCTGGAATGAGCAGCCCGTCAATGCGATCGTAGCTGATTTCGTTGAGCACATGCTGAAGTCCAGTGGCACGCATGCGACGCCGGTAAAACAACCACGCAATGAGCAGCACCAATATAGACGCAAGCGCCAAGAACCATTGGGATTCATCAACTGGAAAGAATTCGCTCATTGGACTCCATTATCGGTAATCGGGCACAGCTATTAATGTCGGCACGCGCAGGTCGCGTCAAGCCTTGTTTAAGGAAAATGCTCATCCATTGCAGTCGCAAGCGCGGCCAGGCCGGGCTCGATGGAAACCGAGTGACTGGGTCTGGTTAACATCGCGGCAAGTTCGTCGGGTACCGGCACGGTCGCGCTGATCAGCGGTTCGACGATCGTGTCGAATTTCGCCGGATGCGCGGTTGCGACGAGTATCCAGTCATGAGCCTGCTTCGTCTCGGCATCCAGCTGCCGCCAGGTATGCGTCGCCGTTGCCGTATGCGGACAGGTCGCGAAGCCGAACTCCGCGTAATCCGCAAGCATCGCTGCCCTGATTTGCTCATCATTGACACACGAGATACCGAGGCGATCGCGTAGCACTTCAGCGTCTCCAAGCATCCCGCGCAGACGCTCCATGTTGCTTGGGTCGCCAACATCCATTGCAGAAGCGAGCGTCTGCACGCTCGTACGGGGCAACCATTCAAGAGTGTCGAAGTAGTCAGCAATGGTCCGGTTCGCATTCGTCGCCAAAATAATTGGTCCGATCGGCAAACCCATTTCCCGCGCCATGATGCACGCCAACGCATTGCCAAGATTGCCCGCTGGTATCACGAAGCCAGGTTTATTGGCCGTCTGCCGAAAGTGCCGGAGACTGGCGTCCGCGTAGTAAGTGCATTGCGGCAACAGTCTGCCGATATTGATGCTGTTGGCCGAACTGAATTTGTAGCGCTCGCACAAAGCCGTATCGGCCAGTGCGGCTTTTGCCAGGGCCTGACAATCATCAAAGCTGCCCAGCACGGACACTGACAACACATTGTTACTCCAGCAGGTCAGCTGCTGCAGTTGGCGTGCTGACACCCTGCCATCCGGAAACAACACAACAACACGCATGCCCGGTTGCTCATCGAATGCGGCGGCAACCGCACTGCCAGTGTCGCCCGACGTCGCAACGAGAATAGTCAATGGCGCCGTCTCGTCGCCTTCGAGTCGGCGCAAACAGGCGGCCAGAAATCTAGCACCTACATCTTTGAACGCCGCCGTAGGCCCATGAAATAGTTCGAGCAGTGATACATTGCCGGACTCGCACGGCAATGCCGTCGTTGGCATGGGAAAACTGAAGGTCTCCGCAAGGATTTGCGCGAGGTCGCCCGCCAGTGTGGAGGCCGAGAAAAAAGGCTGCAAGAGGACCGCCGCAATGTCGGTCAGGCTGCTGGCAGCGGCGAAATCGTCTACCGAAAACGATGGCAATTCGACAGGCACATACAGACCGCCGTCATCAGCAATGCCCTTGACGAGGGCGTCATCGAGGCTGACTGCAGTGGCACCTCGCGTGCTGATGTAGTTCATTTTCAGGATTCCACGTATGCGCCTGGTGCTTGCAGCGAACTGACCCAGGACTGGCACTCGATATCGAACCCCCGGCACGCCTGCTCCATCGCCGCAGCGAGGTCACTGGCCACGCTGTCTTCACAAAGAGCAAAAATACTTGGCCCACTACCGGCCAGGCTGACGCCGAGTGCCCCGCTTTTTTCCGCGGCTTCTTTGACAACTTCGAAACACGGCACCACCGCTATACGCTGCGGTTCGATGATCACATCCCTGAGCGTCTTGCCGATCAAAGCGATGTCATTTTGCGCACACGCGGCGATGAATCCGCCGAGGTATCCTTGCTGGCTGAGCCATTGTTCCATTGAATATGATTTGGCCAGTTTGCGACGCGCCTGGGCCGTGTCGACCTTTAGTTCCGGGTGCATGAGCACCAGGCTCACACCATCAGGTGCTGGCAACCGCACCGTGTCCGGCAACAGCACGCGCGGACAGAAAATCATGCCACCCAACAGGCATGGTGCAACATTGTCCGCATGCATACCGCCGCTCGCGTAACACTCACCCACGAGCGCATAGGACAACAGCCGTTCAATGCTGACGGGTGTGCCGAGAAGTTCGTTGACAGCAACAACGGCTGCAACCGCCGACGCAGCCGAGCTACCCATACCCGACTCCAGTGGCACACCTTTATAGACGCCTAATTCAACGCCACCGTCGTCGCCGTAGTCATTCCAAAGCGCCTGCGCCGCAATTGACGCGGTATTGTGCTCCGGGTCCGTTGCCAGGTTGAGATGTAACTTGCCATCGAGATCGCGAACTTCGACGATAGTGACGCCCGCATCGTCCGTTCTACACGCCGACACGCGATCGCCAATGCCGTCGAGGGCCAGGCCGAGCATGTCGAATCCAACACCGAGATTGCCGATAGAAGCCGGCGCGAATGCCGTCACAATTTCCGTCATATTAACCACCCACGCTCAGAAACTTCGACAGCCGCAACAGCTCGCCGAACACGCCGCCCGCCGTAACGTCTGGTCCGGCGCCCGGGCCTTGAACATACAGGGGATTGTCGCAGTATCGCTCGGTCTCGAACTGCACGATATTGTCGGTCAGATTGATGTTGCTGAACGGGTGGTCTGCATCAATCTGTTCGAGCCCAACCGAGATATTGCCATTCGCATCGAGCCGTCCGACATAACGTAGTTTCTTGCCGATTGCCGTGGCGTCCTCATAGAGCGCCTTCATGTCGTCGTCATAATCACATAAATGGTCGAGAAAATTTTCGATATCGCCGTCTCGCAATGCTTCGGGAACAAGGTCCTGCACCGGGAAATCACCAATCTCGGTTTCGTGACCGAGCTCGCGCGCCAGTATGACCAACTTTCTTGCCACATCCATGCCCGACAGGTCATCGCGCGGATCAGGCTCGGTGTAACCGCTGTCCCGTGCCTGTCGAACGATTTCTGAAAATGGTGTCGTTCCATCGTATGTATTGAACAGATACGCAAGTGTTCCGGAGAATATCCCCTGCACGGAGCGAATCACATCACCCGTATCGATCAGGTCACGCAGCGTCGAAATGATGGGCAGCGCGGCACCCACTGTAGTCTCGTAGAGAAAATACGCACGATCCAGTGCCGTTTTCGATTGCAACACCTTGTATGCCGCGATCGGGCCACTGCAGGCACGTTTATTGGGAGTGATGATGTGAATGCCGTGCTCGAGCCAGCCCGCGTATCGTGCCGCTACGGATGCATCGGCCGTGCAGTCAATGATGACGGCATGTGGCAAGTGCTCGGGATTAACCCATTGTTCGAAAACATCAAAATCCAGATCATCGGCTGAATCGTTTAGTAGTTGTTGCCAATTGGCCAGATCGATTCGTCGTTCGCCAAGTAACATTGATTTTGAGCGGGCGATTGCACGCACACGCAGATCAAGGTTGAAATCAGTGATCAGCCGATCGGCTTGCTTCTCGATCTGGCTCAGTAATGTGCCGCCAACGGTTCCGGGACCAATCAGACCAATCGAAATCGTCTTTGCAGACAGGTAAAATCCCGAATGCACTGCGCGTAACGCCCGCGTCGATTCAACTGAGTCCACGACAGCCGAAATGTTTCTTTCTGAGGATCCCTGTGCAATTGCACGTATATTGATGCCAGCGCGGCCCAATGTGCCGAAGAAACGAGCCGCGATGCCGGGCGTACCCGGCATACCATCGCCGACGACAGCAATTATGCTAAGATTATCAGTCAACTCGATGCTCTGGATCTGCCCGCTTTCCAGCTCGTCAGCAAACGCGTCTCTGACTACCAGTTTCGCACGTTGCGCGACTTCCTGCGGTACAGCGATGCAAATTGAATGTTCGGAACTGGCCTGAGATATCAGGGTCACCGACACACCAGCGTTTTTCAAAGCCGCGAACAGGCGATCCGCTGTGCCGGGCACACCGATCATGCCCGCCCCCTCGAGGTTCAGGAGTGCCATGCCGGCAATCGCCGTAACACCCTTGATGTTGTCCACTGTTTCGGGTAGCGCCAGAATGCGGCTGCCAGGATGTCGCAGATTGAAGCTATTGCGGACAACAACCGGAATACCGTGCTCAATGACCGGTCCCAGAGTCTGCGGATGTATCACATTGGCGCCGAAGTACGCCAGCTCCATCGCCTCGCTGTACGTCAGCTGATCTATCACACGCGCCTCGGGGACACGATTGGGATCAGCGCTCATGATGCCGTCGACATTGGTCCAGAGCGTCAGTTCGGCGGCACCACTCAAAGCGGCGAAAATCGCTGCCGAATAATCGCTGCCGTTGCGCCCGAGCGTCGTCTGCAAGCCATCGTCATCGCGCGCAATAAACCCGGTAAAAACGGCGACGCCGAGAAAATGCTCGCTAACGACTGCATTAAAATTCGAGCGCGACGTCTCCCATTGCACAGTTGGGCCAAGTTCTGTCTGCCTGACGGTCAATATGGCGCGTGCATCGAACCAGGTTCCGCCGCGCTCCGGCGACAAACTTTCCAGGTGGGCCGCAAGCAATCGAGCTGCCCAGATTTCACCATAGCCTGCGACGACATCACGACTGCGGCGTGGGGCGGATTTAACGCGCGCTATGGCTTTTAGAACATCAGTGATGTCCTCGGCATCCTGGCTCCAGCCATCCAGTACAGCCACCAGGCTATCGCCATTGACGAGCGAACGGGCTGTCTCTGTGTAAAGCTCCCCGATGCCATGCAGTTCATCGTTGAAATCATCGCAGTCCTGTTCTGCCAGAATTACCAGGCGCAATAATGCGTCTGTCATGCCGCCCATTGCCGACACGACCACACCCATTCGCTCATCGGTATAGTCGAGTAGTATTCCTGCAACACGACGAAAGCAATCAGCGTCAGCCAAACTACTGCCGCCAAACTTGTGAAATATCCAACGCCCTTTCAACGGTACCGTCCCAAGCACAAAACGGTGGATAATAGCGGCTGTTTTTTGCGCCGTCGCCTGTTTTATTTCAGGCCCAGGAGAAATTGGTGGGGCGTGTAGGGATCGAACCTACGACCAGTCGGTTAAAAGCCGAATGCTCTACCTCTGAGCTAACGCCCCGCGGGATCAATACGTGGCGGTTCACCACGTAAATGCCGGCGGCATAATACCGAACCGCTGCTAAATGACAAGTGGATTATTGGTCAGACGCCCTCGGAATCCATGCGCTCCAGATACTGTCCAGCGAGTCTTGCAGCGGTCGTTTCAGGGTAGTTCGACTGTACCTGGCTCAGTGTCACGCGGGCCGCATGCCAACGTTTGAGGCTGTAATTACAGTAGCCCATCTTGAGCAACGCGTCGGGCACCTTGCGGGACCGCGGGTAGTCGCTGACGACAAGCTCGAAATCCTGCAGCGCTCGCTCGAATTCGTCCGCCGCGTAATACGACTCGCCCAGCCAGTATTGCGCGTTGCCAGCAAGATCGCTGTCAGGAAAAGCCGCCAGGAACCGGCGAAACGCTGCTGCAGACCGGTCATAGCGTTCGTCCTTGAGCAACTCGAACGCGACCTGGTAGTTGTAACGGTCCGAACCACTGGCCAGTTGCGACTGACCAACCGACAGTGGTGATCCGCCGCCGAGAGCGCCCGTCGCAGCGCCAACCCCGACGTTGCTTTCCAGACTTGCGATACGTGCGTCAAGGTCAGTATAAAGCTGCCGCTGTCTTCCTGCCGTGTCCGCGGCATCGTGCTCAAGGGTTTCGGCACGACCTTGCAACTGGTCAGTGCGTCGCTCCAGGGATTCGACCTGTTGTGTCATCTGCACCAGGCTTTGGTTCTCGACGATACGTTCGATACTCCGCAGTCGACGCTCGAGTTCGTTCAGTTTGATCAATACAGGATCTTCGGCGGCAGTGGGCAGCAGCTCGCAGCCACTCAATGCAAACAACGCCAGCCCCGCCAATAGCGACTTTCTACTCATTCGATCTGTAATTGCGCCGGCAATCAGTTCGTGTACAAGATCTCAACGCGTCGATTCTGAGCGTAATCCGCTTCACTACTGCCCATCGCGGCCGGGCGCTCTTCACCGAAACTGACCGTCGAAATCTGCGAGATTGACGCACCCTGAATCAGCAGCATACGACGTACGGTCTGTGAACGACGCTCGCCAAGGCCGATATTGTATTCGCGTGAACCGCGCTCATCGGCATGTCCCTCCAGACGCACGCGTAAAATTGCATTGCCAGCAAGCTGCACGGCGTGTCGCGCGACAACATCCGTATCGGCAGGACGCAGCTCGGACGAGTCGAATTCGAAGTAAATGATGTTAGTGAGCTCACCCGCATACGGATCGTAGGGCACGGGTTCGCCCGCGCCAAGACCGCCGTCGTCATAGGCATCCGTGTCG
>JADFKA010000105.1 GCA_022565135.1 Pseudomonadota bacterium | reverse complement strand
CCCCACCTCGGTCTCGACATTAAACCATGTGTCGATCCCTTTGCTGATGAACTGCATCGAAAAGTAAAATACGACCAGCAATGGTAATACGGCGAGGCCGACGAACATGCCGACGATGCGGGCTTTGAGCTTCGCGCCCGGCACATGAGTGCGATATTCTCGCAACAGGCGAGCAAGGTTGCCAACGAGCAGCATGAATAACACGAATACACCGGCAATATTGATCGCCAGTATTACATTGTGCAGCCGGTCGAAATCGTCCGAATTTTGTGCGGTGCGACTCAGCAGAAACAAGGCGACCAATACAAGACCGACGCCAATCGCCGCCAATAACGCGTTAAAAGCTCGTTTTATCTTTCGAGAATCCATTCGGACCATTCGCTTTGTAACTGCCACTGATCACGCCAGAAAAACAATAGTCGCAGCGGCGCCGGGTACTGCTGCGTATTGAGCATTGCTCGCAGCCGAATCCGGTATCTCTTATCGGCATCTAGCAAAGAGCTGTCAATTAGCGGCAGGCCCTGTACGCGACCAAGACTGTTTAGCGCGGAGTAGAGCGTTGCGAAAGAATCCTGATCACCACTATTCAGGTTGCGAACAATGTAGCGTTGACTCAGTGGCCGGTACTCGAGTTCGTATCGAACGGCCAATTCGGCATCGATGCTATCAAAGTAGAAACGGCGTATGCGGATGATCTGCAATTGCAGCTCGATAGTCAGCGGCACGCCGCTAGCCAATGCCCTGAGCGCCTCGCTGCTCAGTACGAGCTGTAACCTCGCATCCAGTGTATGCACCCCGTCAACCAACGCTGTCGCTGCCGATCGAACCTCGAAATAGCCCTCGCGTTCGATTTCGTCCCGGGCAAAGCTATAGTTCGCTGCAAGCAACACAAGCAATGCCAGCACGAATCCGTGGGACAAGCCATAGCGTTGCATGATGAGTACGCGCGACATCCTTTCTTCAGGAATCCTTCTCAAGACATGCGAAGTAAAAGCCATCCATAGCCTCCACACCCGGCAGGATCTGGAACCCGCAAGCCTTGATCCGCATTAGATCGCGGATGTTGTTATTTTGCAACACATCGTTTTCCTGTGCGTCGGCGTTAGCGTCGAGAAAACGCCCGACGATTGCATCATTTTCGGCCGCTAGAACGGAACAAGTCACGTACAGCAACCGCCCGCCCGTCGCCAGCAACGGCCAGAGTGCACTCAACATGGCTGACTGCGTTCGAGCGAATCCGCCGATATCGCCCGCCCGTCTCAAAAGCTTGATATCCGGGTGGCGTCGGATCACACCGCTGGCCGAACATGGAGCGTCGAGGAGGATGCCATCGAATAGCGTACCGTCCCACCACTCACCAGGATTCGATGCATCTGCGACCAATTGCGTTGCATCGAGGCCCAGTCGATCGAGATTTGCGGATACTTCCCGCAATCGCGCTGCGTCGTTGTCTATACATGTCAGAGCCATTCGATCACCCGCTAGTTCCAGCAACTGTCCGCTCTTGCCGCCCGGCGCCGCACAGGCGTCGAGCACACGACCGGAAACCCCCTCGAGCAACCAAGGGGCGGCAAGCTGTGCAGCGGCATCCTGCACAGATACGTGCCCCTCGGCGAATCCGGGCAATGCATCAACAGGCTGTGCCTCGGCCAGGCGCACGGCCTGAGGAGCCGCGTTCAGCAGGGTACCGGCCATACCGCAGGCTTCGAGGCGCTGCAAATAGTCGGCCGCCGTGCCATGAGCCGGATTCACACGCAACCACATCGGCGCACGCTCATTGTTGGCCTTGAGAATATTGGACCAGTCGTCGGGCCAATCGGTCGCGATTGCATCAATGAACCATTGCGGATGGTCGTGAGCCGCTTCGTCGTTAGACGGCGCAAGCTCTGCAATTCGGTCGCGCAGAAACCGGCGCAACACTGCATTGACGACAGGCGCAAGTTTCGGCCGACGCAGAAATCGCGCCGCGTCGACTGTCTGCGATACCACCGCGTAGTCCGGGATACGTGTTTGGTTAAGCTGGTAAATCCCAGTAGCGATCAGGGCATTGACCGTACTGTCGCGCGCCCGCAGCGGCCGACTGAGCAGTGTATCGACCCAGTACTGAAGCCGCCAATGATGGCGTAACGTGCCGTAGCACAGTAACCGCAGCAGTGACCTGTCGCTCTCGACGACACGTGTTTCGAATTCACCGAGCGCCTTGTCAAGTGACCGTCCGGAGGTGGTGACGGCATCGATTATCTGCGCCGCTGTCGCCCGCAGCTTTGCCCCCTGTCTGCTGTCGCTCACAGTCGTCGGCCAACCAGATCCATTTGTGCTGAAAACTCTCCGGCTGTAACGGGACGCTTGCCGGCCCGTTGCAGTGACTCGATATTTAGCGCCCCGTCGCCGCACGCTACGATGATGCCGTTACGATCTGCCGCAACCAGCGTACCCGGCGCTTCGTCCACCGCGGCGATGTGCCGTGCGCGCCAGCACTTGATCCGAAGATCGTCAAGCATGAAGTAAGCGCCCGGCGTCGGGTTGAATGCGCGCACCAGCCGTTCGAGTTCAGCCGCCGGGCGCTGCCAATCAATGGCCGCATCCTCTGTCCGGATCTTCGTTGCATATGTCGCCAACGATTCATCCTGTTCCACGGCCGGAATATTGCCACCCACAATATCGGCCAGATGCGTCACCAGCAGCTCACCACCCGCTGCCGCCAGTCGGTCGTGCAATTCTCCCGCCGTCTCATGTTCGCCGATGCTAAGGGTCTCGCTGACGTAGGTTGGCCCACAATCCAGGCCCGACGACATCGACATCAGGCTAATGCCGGTTTGCGCATCGCCCGCAAGAATCGCCGCTTGCACCGGTGCTGCGCCGCGCCATCGCGGCAACAGCGACGCGTGCACGTTGAGACAGCCGGCAGTGGGAATGTCGAGCACACTTTGCGGCAGAATTAATCCATACGCAACGACGATAATGATGTCCGGATCAAGTGCCGCAAGATCTGCGATAACAGCATCGTCATGCAACGACGTCGGTTGCATAACTGTAATTCCCCGTTCCGCGGCGAAATCATTTACCGCACTCGGCGTCAGTCGCTTGCCGCGACCAGCGGGTCGATCGGGCTGCGTCAAAACGACAGCGGGCACGACACCCGACGCGACGAGCGCGCCTAGCGCCACGCGCGCAAACTCCGGCGTGCCGGCAAAAATCACCTTGGGCTGGTTCATATCAATGGGTGCGCGCTGCAGCGCGCTCCTACATTATGGCCGCAGAGGCTTGGTGGCGTCTGTCCCGCACAAGTCGTTTGCGAATACGTTGCCGTTTGGCTTCAGACAGGTAATCGACAAACAACTTGCCATCGAGGTGATCTATCTCGTGCTGGAAGCAAACTCCGAGCAGGCCAGACGCTTCCATTTCCACCTCCTCGCCGTTGCGTCCGACGAAGCGCAAGCGAATTTGTTCGGCGCGTTCGACCTCTGCGTAATAACCAGGAACTGACAAGCAGCCTTCTTCGGTCACAATGACGCCGTCCTTTTCAAGCAGGACCGGATTAATCAGCGTATAGGGGTCGCTTTGGTCCGCCGAAATATCGGCTACGAGCAGCCGCTTGTGCACATCGACCTGAGATGCCGCCAAGCCGATGCCGGGCGCCGCGTACATGGTCTCGAACATATCGTCAATGAGCGCATCAAGCTTGTCGTCGACAGCCTCAATCGGCACGGCTCGCGTCCGCAGCCGTGGGTCAGGGAACTCCAATATTGTCAGTATTGCCATAATTTCCTGTGGGCGAATAAGCTCATCGCTGTGTAATGATCAGCCGACTGCAACATAATAAATATGCCCATTATTCGTATGAAATCCTACAGAAACCACCTAAATGTTTGACTTTATTGAATAAGATGTCGGACAATCGCTACTGGCCGTGTACCATCCGGAAGGCGTTTGCGGCCAAAAATGTGACGTGATTGGCAGCCGCGAACGCACCGGAACGACATATTATAGCAACGCCAAATAGTTACTGGTCTCATCATCTTGTATGGAGCACCGAGGAAATCATGTCCCTCCGTAATTACTGTCTGAATAACCGCCTCCGGCTGACCACTGTCGCGCTCGCTGCGTCACTGGTTCTCGGTTCCCTGAACGCATTTTCGCAGAGCGCTTCGCCGCTCGCTGGCGACCATCCGGATGAGTATGTCGTTCAGGTTGGCGACACGCTGTGGGATATCGCCGCGACGTTTCTCAATGATCCCTGGTACTGGCCTGAAATCTGGTACATCAATCCCGACATTGAGAATCCGCATCTTATTTATCCGGGCGACGTGCTCGGGCTTGTGGTCGTTGATGGCACCCAGCGTGTGACCAACATCCGTGCGTCGACGTACAGGCTATCGCCTGAGGCCCGCGTCACGCCGCTGGATGCGGCGATCACGAGTGTCTCGTATGACTCGGTCGCAGCTTTTTTGAGTTCAGGCGTCGTAATTGAGAAGAATGAAGTCGATGACCTGCCGTATATGTTTGCGACGCGTGGCGATCACCTCATCGCCGCGGCTGGCAATCAAATATATGTCAGAGGTTTGAACGACGATACACCGGGCACACGCTTTAACATCGTGCATGTTGGTGATCCGTTGGTCGATCCGGATGACAACCGTCTTATTGGCTACCAGGGCATTTTGGTCGCGAAGGGCACGCTGCGTCGCGGTGGTGACCCATCCACGATTGCTTTAACTGAATCTTTCCAGGAAGCCAAGCAAGGCGACCTGCTAATTCCAACCTTTGTTGATGTGCCTTTGAATTTCTTTCCTCGAGCACCGTCGACCAATATAGACGGTAGCATCATCTCGGTAATCGGAGGAGTCACCCTGATTGGGCAGTACCAGGTTGTGGTGTTGAACCGCGGTTTACGCAACGGCCTTGCAGTCGGCGATGTATTGACCGTTTTCCAGAAGGGCGAGCGCGTCCGAGACCGCGTCGGCGGCGGCCGCGTGACCTTGCCTGACGAGCCTGCTGGCACAGTCATGATCTTCAAGGTTTACGACAAAATCGGCTACGCTCTCGTAATGGAGGCCACGCAATCCATTCGTATTCACGATTTTGTGCGTAATCCAATCTGAGGAATCTCTGATCTATTCGGAACTCGTATCTTGCGTCCAGAGTAAATCAAAGGCTTCCTAGTCGTTTCTCGCCGTTAGTCTCATTAAAGGCGGCGCCTCGGCAGCCGTCTAAGCCTGTATTATCGGGGGTTCTCACTTCCGGGGGGCTTGATGAGTGATTGCAGCCGTGCCTGGCTGATTTTGGCAAATGCGCATGTTCACGCAAGCGAATTTTGCTCTCTCGCCGATCGTTTCGGTGACGCCCAACAGATCGTCCGGCAGTCATCGTCTACTTTGCATCGGGCAAACCTCACCGATGACAAGTGCCGTGCCATTGCGAACCCGGATGATAAGCAGATAGAACGTGAACTCACGTGGCTCAACGACCCGCAGCATCACATAGTGAATTGTCGCAGCGCTGGGATGCCGGAGTTATTCAGACAGATTCCCGATCCACCGCTCCTCTTATATGTGCATGGTGATCCTGAGTTATTGCACTTACCGGCGCTCGCGATTGTCGGCAGCCGCAACCCGACCCGGGGCGGCGCACGCAATGCTTTTGAATTCGCTCGCCACCTGGCGAAAACCGGCTTCATTATTGCCAGCGGGCTTGCACAGGGTATCGATAGTGCCGCGCACCGTGGCGCTATCGAGGGAGGTGGCCGGACGGTCGCGGTCCTGGGCCATGGCATTGATCGAATCTACCCTGCGTCCAACAAGGATCTTGCCCACGAAATCGCGCGCAACGGCGCTTTGCTCACTGAATATCCACTCGGCACGCATCCTGATAAACATCACTTTCCGCAGCGAAACCGGCTAATAAGCGGCATGAGCCTCGGTACTCTCGTCGTCGAGGCGGCCAGGCGCAGTGGCTCGCTGATCACTGCAAGGCTTGCCGGCGAGCAGGGAAGAGAAGTTTTCGCGCTGCCCGGTTCTATCCATAATCCACTGTCTCGCGGCTGTCATCGACTAATTCGCGAAGGGGCCAAGCTCGTTGAAACCGCCGATGACATCGTTGCCGAGCTAGCTCCACTAGCCGCGCACGTCGCGCAAAACGCAATGGAATCAACGCCGAAGGATACGACTAACCGGAGTCATGACACCGAATATCATGAGCTGAAAAAATTTCTCGGCCACGACCCAGTTTCCATCGACGAACTGGCCGATCAATCTGGATTGACGATTGACGAGGTTTCATCCATGCTGCTGATCCTGGAGCTACAAGGAGAAGTCGAATCACTGTCCGGTGGACGGTATTCACTTCTGGTTTAAACATAACGCTGCAGGACAACAAAATGGAGCCGCTCCAGGCATGAAAGAAAACGTACTCGACGTACTAATGTACCTTTTCGAAACTTACGTCGACACCGATGAAGAACCCGAAGCCAATCATAACGAATTGCGTGATGAACTAGCGCGAGTGGGCTTTGGCGATCCCGAAAT
>JADFKA010000104.1 GCA_022565135.1 Pseudomonadota bacterium | reverse complement strand
TGGTCCGCGTCGTCAATGGCAGCCTGCCGAAGCGCAGCAGGATTACTGTCATGTCCACCGGTATATCCTACATGGCTGATCGCGTCGGTTGCTTCACACCAAAAATGCAGGATCGTGATGAGCTGCGCACAGGACAGGTCGGTTTTGTTATTGCCGCTATCAAGGATATCTATGGTGCACCCGTTGGCGACACACTGACGCTAACCCGCGATCCCTGTGACGAACCGCTACCCGGATTCAAGCAAGCGCAGCCACGCGTATTCGCGGGCATGTTCCCGATTCGCTCTGATGATTACGAAAATTTTCGCGACGCGCTGCAGAAGCTGCGCCTGAATGATGCGGCGTTGCACTTCGAGCCTGAGACATCGGATGCGCTGGGCTTCGGATTCCGCTGCGGTTTTCTTGGCATGCTGCACATGGAGATCGTGCAGGAAAGACTTGAGCGCGAATACAACGTCGATCTGATCACGACGGCGCCGACCGTGGTTTTTGAGGTTCTCGATAGATCCGGCAACATCACTCATATCGAAAATCCATCAAAGCTGCCGCCGGTAAACGAGATAGCGGAATTGCGCGAACCCATCATTACAGCGAATATACTGGTTCCCGAGAAACATGTCGGTTCGGTTATTAAACTCTGCATCGCAAAGCGAGGCGTGCAGAAGCATATTCGCTATCTCGGTAGCCAGGTGTCGCTCGAATACGAAATGCCCTTGGGCGAGATCGTGCTCGATTTCTTCGACAGGCTTAAGTCGGTCAGTCGCGGATATGCCTCGTTTGACTATCATTTCACGCGGTTTGAGCCAGCGGACCTCGTGCGACTGGATGTCCTTATTAACAAGGAACGCGTGGATGCACTGTCAATTATTATCCACCGGTCCATCGCGCCGTCGAGGGGCAGGAATCTTGTCGACAGGATGCGTACGCTGATTCCACGGCAGATGTTCGACGTTGCCATACAGGCGGCGATTGGTGGCAAAGTGATCGCACGCAGCACAGTTAAAGCACTGCGTAAAAATGTGACTGCAAAGTGCTACGGTGGTGATATATCGCGCAAGCGCAAACTATTGGAAAAACAAAAGGCCGGCAAACGCCGGATGAAACAGGTAGGATCCGTGCAAATTCCGCAAGAGGCATTTCTGGCTGTCTTGCGCGTCGATAAGTGAGTTTGAGTTTTGAGTATTAATCTGGCATTGGTTTTGACCGTACTGACGCTATTCTCCGGCGTCATTGTGGCATTCGACAAGTTTGTGTGGGCGAGGAACCGTGAAGACGGCAGTGGCTCCACTACACGAAGAATAATTGTGGAGTATTCGCGTTCCTTCTTCCCGGTTTTGTTGTTTGTACTTTTTATTCGGTCATTCGTATTCGAACCCTTTCGGATTCCGTCAGGATCAATGATGCCGACGCTATTGCAAGGCGACTTCATCTTTGTCAAGAAATACGCGTATGGTCTCCGGCTTCCCGTGACGGAATTCAAGATCCTTGAAACTGGTGCTCCCGAGCGCGGTGATGTTATTGTTTTCCGTCTGCCGTCCGATCCGAGTATTAACTACATCAAACGCGTTGTTGGCTTGCCCGGCGACAAGATCGTTTATGAGCGGCATCGGCTGACTATCAACGGCGAGAAAATTGACCTGGAAATTCACGCTGACGCGACCCCGCTCGAGCCGAGGTTTGTCGAGCAATTGGGTGACAGGCGACACGAAATCCTGATCACGGACGAAACCAATAACTGGAAAGACGGTACCTTTAGTGTTCCGGCCGGACATTTTTTTGTCATGGGCGACAATCGCGATAACAGCAAGGACAGCCGCTTCATTCAGGCTATTCCGGAAACGAACCTCGTGGGAGAAGCGGTGCGTATCTGGATGCATATGGATGGCTTGAGCTGGCCGCGCTGGGAGCGGGTTGGCAGCAAGATTCAATAATGTGGTGCAAGTCACCGAATTGCACATTAATATTGCGCTAAATTTGGTGTAATCGACAGCTGGAGGCGGTGCTCGCGCGACCACGCAGTTCAACAAACGGCATGCTAAATATGCAAAACAACATTCATCGACACAAGTTGCGGCGCCAGGCCGGTGTGACAACGATCGGCTTTATCATATTCGCGGTTTTCTTCGGCATGTTCGCGTTCGCTGCACTGCGCCTGACGCCCGTGTATCTGAACTACATGAAAATCATCGGTGTCGTGAACGGCGTATTTGAGGAATTTGATGGACAAAATGCAACTCGGGCCATTGTTCGTCGATCGATATCACGACGGTTCGATATCGAGAGTGTCAGCGTAATTTCCGCACGTGACGTGAAAGTCACTGCAGTCGATGGTGGTCTTGAGGTTGCGGCCGTCTATGATCACCCAGCTCCATTCATTGGTAACATTTCATTCACGGTACATTTCGATAAGACTGTCCTCATACGCCGATAGGGGGAACGTTGGACAAGGCTGAGACCTGGCTCAAGAAAACGCTGGATTATCAGTTTTCGGATATTCGGCTCCTGCAACAGGCGTTGACGCATCGCAGCGTGCCGGGTGATAACAATGAACGTCTTGAATTTCTTGGCGATGCAGTTCTGGACTTCGTCATATCCGAAGTCGTGTTTCGTTCGCACGCGAACGCGCCGGAAGGCGATCTGAGCAGGTTGCGCGCGTCTCTCGTGAAAGACACGTCGCTCGCGGAACTTGCGTTGGGCCTTGGGCTTGGCGAGCATTTGATACTGGGCAGTGGCGAACGCAAAACAGGTGGTCATCGGCGTGAGTCGATTCTCGCAGATGCTCTCGAAGCGATATTTGGCGCCGTTTACATGGATGCTGGATTTGATGCGGCTAGATGCGTTGTCGAGCGGGCTTTCGGCGACAGGTTATACGACATGCCTTCCGCTGATGAACTTCGCGATCCGAAGACCCAGCTGCAGGAGTGGCTGCAGGCAAGGGGCCTGGGATTGCCGGAGTATGAGCTTGTCAATGTCACGGGTAAGGCGCATCGTCAGCAATTCGAAGTCCGTTGTTCGATCAATGAGTGTGAGATTAAAACCAGTGGTGGCGGAAAAACCCGACGCAACGCCGAACAGGAATCTGCGCAAAGGATGCTGGCGGAAATCGCCAATGGCACCGTGAAATGACGCAATCGCGTTGCGGATTCGTTGCCGTTGTCGGGCGGCCGAATGTAGGCAAGTCCACCTTGGTCAACGCGATCATGGGTAGCAAGGTCAGCATCGTCACGCACAAGCCACAGACTACCCGCCACCGGATTCTGGCTGTGTACACGATGATGGACACCCAGATCATTTTCGTCGACACACCGGGATTGCATCGCAAGGCTGGTAAAGCGATGAATCGCATGATGAACCGCACGGCCGTCAATGCACTCGTCGACGCGGATCTTGTGCTATTCGTCAGCGATGCGACGCATTGGACCGACGAAGACAACGATGTTCTGCAACGCCTGCGAAAGAATCGTGCGCCGGTTATCGCGCTTCTCAACAAAGTTGATCGTGTGAATCCCAAGGAACAATTACTCGAAACCATTGCGGTGATGGCGGAGCGATACGATTTCGCGGAGATCTTGCCGATATCGGCCCGCAAGCACGACAATCTCGACGCATTGCTTCAGTGTATACCGGCATTCCTGCCCGAATCGCCACCACTGTTTCCCGAGGACATGCTAACGGATCGCAGCGCCGAGTTTCATGCTTCCGAGGTCATCCGCGAAAAGCTGACTATTTTGCTGCATCAGGAACTGCCCTATGGTCTGACCGTGCAGATCGAGCGCTACGACCAGGACGCGCAGCGCATTACAATCAATGCGATCATCTGGGTAGAACGCGATAGCCAGAAAGGCATGGTCGTTGGCAAGGGCGGCAATATTTTGAAGAAAGTTGGTAGATCGGCTCGTATTGAATTGAGCGAACGACTGTCCCGGCGCGTACATCTCGAGCTTTGGGTCAAGGTCAAGGACAACTGGTCTGATAGCGAGAAAGATCTGCATCGCCTCGGCTATGAGTCGCCATAAGCATCAGCGACCCGCTGGTACTACCTTGATGGTGTACTAGCCATGACCACAACCAGGCGAGTCCAGCAGCAACCCGCATTTATTCTGCATCACCGACCGTTTCGCGATTCCAGCCAGATTCTCGACGTAATCAGTCATGATCACGGCAGACTCGCGCTTGTTGCAAGGGGCAGCCGTGGCGCCAAGTCTCGCCTTCGTGGCGTCTTGCGGCCTTTCATGCCGCTGTCGATGTCGTGGGTGCAACGTTCTGATCTTGGCACTTTGACAGGTGCGGAAATTCGTGGCGCACCGATAAGCCTGTCGGGAGACGCTTTGCTCTCTGGTTTCTACGTCAATGAATTGTTGTTGCATCTGCTGCACCGCCACGATCCGCAGCCCGGGATATTTGATATTTACGGCCAGACGATTCAAGCACTGGCCGTGACGAAAAATGTGGCCGCATGCCTGCGGCAGTTTGAAATTGAGTTAATGCGACAGGTCGGCTATGCATTGAATCTCAATTACGAGTTCGACTCGCAGGAGGCACTCAAACCGGCGCAAAATTATGAGTACCGATTCGAGCAAGGTCCGGTGCCTGTAAATCGATCGGCCGGGGCGTTGGTTTTTTCAGGGGCTCGGTTGTTGGCCATTGGTGAGCTTCGCTTCGATGAGCCCGATGTCCTGCGCGCCGCGAACCGTTTGCTGCGTGAGGTCATTGCCTTTCATCTCGGCGGCAAGGAGCTCAAGAGTCGCAAGGTGCTCGTTGACTTGCATCGCGCTAGAATCCCGGATTGCAAAGGCGCGGTCTAGTCCGGGCTAGTACCACCTTGACGGAGTACTTAAGTGCCAAATTCGAAACCACTGCAACTTGGGGTCAATATTGACCATGTCGCAACCCTGCGGCAGGCGCGAGGCACGCCATACCCAAGACCCGCGGAAGCGGCCGCCATGGTTGAACAGGCTGGCGCTGACAGCATTACGGTCCACTTGCGAGAGGATCGTCGGCATATTCAAGATAGCGATCTTATTGCGATAAACGAGATAATGCGCACGCATATGAACCTCGAAATCGCTGTTACCGATGAAATGCTGGGCATCGCCACGGCAATCGCCCCGTCCGATGTCTGCCTCGTTCCTGAGAAACGGGAGGAGCTCACTACAGAAGGAGGCCTGGACGTCGACGGTCAAATAGATAAGGTCCGTGACGCGTGCACGCGGCTGGCCGATGCAGGTATTCGCGTGTCGTTGTTTATCGATCCGGACCCGCTGCAACTTGATGCGGCCGTAGCGGTCGGCGCGCCAGTGGTCGAGCTGCATACCGGAAGTTATGCCGATGCCGCAGGTGACGAGCAGCGAAGTGAACTCGAACGCGTTCGGACCGCGGCCGAATACGGTCATGATCTCGGACTTACAATCAATGCAGGCCACGGACTTCACTACGAAAATGTAGCGGCAATTGCCACTATCGATCAGGTAGTCGAACTCAATATTGGTCACGCGATTATTTCGCGCGCAGTCTTTGCAGGACTCGCAATGGCCGTCAGCGAGATGAAACGCCTGATGCTGCAGGCACGCGAAGGGTGAGCCGATCATGATATTTGGCATTGGGACGGACGTCGTTGAACTGTCCCGAATCGAAGCCACCTATGATCGATTCGGCGAGCATTTCGTGCGTCGACTGCTCATGGATGAAGAAATTGAGTTGTTCCGCAAGAGCAAGTGGCCCGTGCGCTTCCTTGCGATGCGTTTCGCCGGTAAGGAAGCAGCGGCAAAGGCGATGGGCACCGGCTTCAGGCACGGCATTTGGTTACGTGATGTCGGCATTGTCAATAATGACTGGGGTCGACCGCTGATCATCTGGTCCGAGCGTGGTCGAGAGGTCTGTGCGCAACTTGGAATCGGTGCTGGACATGTCAGCCTGACGGACGATGCTGGTCTCATAATCGCGTTCGCCGTTGTCGAATCCATCTCGACTCCTGCATCGTCATGAATTGCTTTTCGTTTGATATCGAGACGATTCCCGACGTCGAATTCGGGCGTCGCATGTGGGACCTTGCCGATTTGTCTGACGAGGACGTTGCGTCGGCGATGATATTCAGGCAGTTGCAGGCGACGGGCAGCGAATTCCTGCCGTTGCATCAGCACCGCATTGTGGCGATTGCCGTCGCGCTGCGGTCGGGCGAGGATTTTCGCGTCTGGAGCCTCGGTAACGAAGATTCGGACGAGGCCGAACTGTTGCGCCGATTTTTTGACGGCGTGGATCGTTATACGCCTGACCTCATTTCATGGAATGGCGGTGGCTTCGATCTGCCGGTGCTGAATTATCGCGCGCTGAAACACTCGATACAGGCGCCGCGTTACTGGGAAAAAGGTGACTCGGACAGGGAGTTTCGCTACAACAACTACCTGAGCCGATTCCACTGGCGGCACATCGACCTCATGGATGTGCTGGCCGGCTTTCAGCCGCGGGGACGGGCCAGCCTCGAGCAGATGTCGGTACTGCTGGGTTTTCCTGGCAAACTGGGCATGAGCGGCGATAAGGTCTG
>JADFKA010000001.1 GCA_022565135.1 Pseudomonadota bacterium | reverse complement strand
GCATTGGTCGATCCGGGGTCAGCGGCCGAGGATGCTGGCTTGCGCGTTGACGACATCATCATCGAGGTCAATGACAAGAAAATATCCAGCGCGTCTGAGCTGCGCAACACCATCGGCCTGATGGGCTCCGGCGAGCAGGTTAATATCAAGTACATTCGTGATGGTCATACTGAATCGACGATCGCGAGACTCGGACGACTACAGGTGACACGCAGCGTTAGCAGGGACATTCACCCAGGGCTCGAAGGCGCCCAGTTCGCGTCGTCATCGTCGGCCAGCACGGCAGGCATAGAGGTTACCGAGGTAGAAGCGGGCAGCCCGGCTGCCCAACGCGGCTTGCGAGCCGGCGATGTGATCACCGCAGTCAATCGTCGTCCCGTCAGGAATTTGCAGCAGCTCGCAGAAATCGCGATGTCCAACCGGATCCTTTTTCTGCTGGTACAGCGCGGCGATCGCGCATTGATGTTACAAATTCGCTGAGTCGTTGTGCACCTTCTACACATTCAGTAAGGTCCGATGAGGAACTGATGTAGATACCCGTGTGTAGATGTCTGTGACTCGATTTGCCACCCTCCGGTGCAGAAGTGGCCTTGCTGCGGTCACGATCTTCGCGATTTGCGCACCAATCGCGATCGCCGGTGAAATCGATGCGCAACGCAAACTATTTCAAAGCGTCTACGCGACGGCCGAGCTAGGCAATTGGCGTGTAGTCGACAAGCTCTCGGTCGACGACGGACAACTGCTTGCCAGCTACGTTCTCTGGCCCGACCTGCGCGCCGCATGGTTTCGCGGCACGCTCAGCAATACCGTGCATGCCGATATAGACTCTTTTCTTGCGCAATACGGCGTGCTGCGCCCCGCCCGTGACCTGCGCTACCGGTATGCATTGCACCTCGCAGAGGCCGGCGACCTGCCCGGTTACCTGATGATCTATCAACAATTTTACCAGGGCCTCGAAAATCCCAAACTGGATTGCCTGGCATTGCGCGCGGAGCTTGTCGCGGGAGACAATCAGCGCATCGTCAATCGAGCAATTGACCTTTGGACAGTTGGCAAGAGCCAGGTTGAGGAATGCGATCCCGTATTCGTTTTTCTTACCGACAACAAATTGCTGGGACACGCTGACTTCGCAAGACGTTTCGACCTGTCGATCGCAGCGCATGAGTTCTCCCTTGCGCGCTGGATTGCGACGTCAATCGACCAGGAGCATATCGACATCGCCGATCAGTGGCGCAATGCACAGGACAAGCCAGAGGCTTTTGTGCGGGCCCACCAGCGATGGAGCAAGGACGAGACAAGCCGCAAGCAACTCGTCTATGCGATCGAACGCATCACGTTCAGCGATCCGATGCTCGCACTTGAATTGTGGCTGGAACTGACAGGAGCGCATGCCTTCTCAGTAGAACAGGACTATCGGACCAAGCGACATATCGCGCTTTGGGCCGCTCGTGACCAACTTCCCGGTGCGTATGCTTTGCTCACCAACCTGCCGCAGCCTGCACAGAGCGATGAAGTGCTGCGATGGCGGGCCCGATCGAGCCTCCGAGAGCAAGACTGGGAGAACTTGCTTGTGGATATCGCGCTGATGTCCGACGGCGAACGCAATTCTGAGCAATGGCGATACTGGAGTGGCGTCGCATTGCAACGCAGCGGTGCGCCAAGCGCGGCCGACGCAGCGCTTATCGATCTGGCCGCTGAGCGCAGTTACTACGGTTTTCTTGCCGCGGATGAGATGGGTCTGGTCTACGTGCTCGACGATGGCGAAATCGTCGCCGATGAATCCGTGATCTCGCAACTGGCAGGTCGGCCAGAGCTCATTCGCGCTCGCGAGTTGTATCTCGTCGGCCTCGATGGCCGCGGTCGCGCTGAGTGGGACGATATCGTTGGATATCTCACGCCTGAGTACAAGCTGCAGGCTGCAAAACTGGCTGCTCGCTGGGGCTGGAATTCACGGGCAATCACTACCACCGCAAGCGTGGGCGAGTATGACGATCTGACGCTGCGTTACCCACTGCCTTTCCAGAAATCGTTTCGGCAATTCGCGGCAAGCGCCAATGTCTCACTGACCTGGGCGTACGGTGTTGCTCGCAGCGAGAGTCTATTCATGCGTGATGTGCGCTCCAGCGCCGGCGCAATCGGACTGATGCAACTGATGCCGACAACCGGTCGCAAGATCGCGCGGCAAATAAACTTGCCGTATTCAGGGCTCGACACACTGACCAATCCACACGACAACATTCGTCTCGGTATCACCTACCTTGGACAAATGGCCAAACGTTATGGTGGCAATCAGGTACTCGCGACAGCCGCGTATAACGCCGGACCACATCGTGTGGATCGCTGGATTCCGGAATCAAGGGATGTCGATGCGCGCATCTGGATCGAAAACATCCCTTATGATGAAACGCGCCAGTACGTTAAACGAGTCCTTGCTGCAGCGACGATCTTTCATTGGCGCATAACGGGCCAAATTCGCCGTCTGTCGGACGGATTATCGCTCGTCGAAGCCGCAGCTGATTCACAAAAGGTCGCAGAAAATCGTAAGTAATATGGCGCTTACAATGCAGCTAGTCGTGCATTTCGCGTTTCTTTGTCCAGGTTCGAAAGCGTTTTCGTCTCCGTGTAAAAACATTGCAGGTCATCCTCGCATTGTCTGAGTAGCGCCCTGAATGCGGGGACATGTCCGCTGTACAACACCAACGACACGATGCGCGCATTGTTCAGTCCCGCATCCAGCCAGGTCGGTGCGCTTTGACCTGCCTGTGTGAACTCAGCCCTGATAGCTTCTTCGAGACGCGAGATGCGATCTGCCTTGAGTCTGCGTTTCTCGTTTTGACCGATCGCGTTCGAGTAATACGTTCTCAGGTCTTCGCGGGCGGCATCGACGAGCTGCATTAATCTTTGTCGACGGTCGATTCGATCGTAATACTCGTCCAACTCGGCGACATTGCCAGTCAAGGCCAGCCATCTTTCGATACCGGTCTGTTCGACAGCCGTCGCGAACGACTCGTTAAACCCTGCATCGTGCTTGACGTAAACGACCTGGTGCGCGAGTTCGTGAAACATCACCGCCACGAGATCGACATCATCCCAGTGCATCATCGTATTGAGGATCGGGTCGCTGAACCTGCCGAGCGTCGAGTACGCCGCAACACCACCGAACGCAACGTCGTAGCCATCCGCTCTGAGCTGTGCTGCTTTGCGCTGCGCCGCCTGCTCCGAAAAATAGCCGCGGTAACTCACACATCCGACAATCGGGTAACACCATCGCTTTGGCTGCAGCGAGAACTCAGGTGCGGCTATGACATTCCAGATAACGTAGTCGCGCTCCAGATCCGCATAGCTTCGATAGCTGTCGTTGTCAGGAAGCCCCAGCACTTCGATGGAAAACTCGCGCGCCTGCTCGACAACTCGCAGGCGTTCGCTGAGTTCCAGCGGCGTCTCGTCGGACCGAATCACGTCAGCGATCGACTCACGGGACCGCATGACGGCAAGCTGACCACGAGCTGCCTGTACGTAATAGCAGCCGTGCAAAGACATCATGCATCCAATTATGACAACGGCCACCGCAAATCTACGCGACGCAAGGGCAATTTGAGCTAACACCGGATTTCGAATTACAGCCATCTTTTCGTACTGAGTCGATGCATCTGCGTAAACGACCCCTAGCCGAATATCAACCAGCCGTTATGCAGGTCATCCTCACAGCGTTGCAGCTGCACCCACCATTCTCGTGCCCGGTCATCCACGCGCTGCGCCGTCCTTATGAGCCAGTCTTTATCCTCGTAGGATCCGCGAACCCAGCCAGCCTGGCCTTCGTGATACGCGAGGTATTGATTGTACGGATCCCATTTGGAAATACCCACAGAACTGTTTGACAGGTTAGTATACCAACCTACAAAGTCGATGGCATCGTTGAAATCATCGCGATTGGCGTATCGCCGTCCGGTAGCTTTTTTGTACCGCAGCCAGGTTTCATCGAGCGCCTGGGCATAACCATAGGCATTGGATTGTCGCCTCCACGGTATGAACCCCAGCAATTTTGTTCGTGGAGATTTAGCGTTATTTTTGAATGACGATTCCTGCCGGATTATCGACATCTGCACATGCTTCGGCGTGCCCCAACGCTGTTCCGACTTTGTCGCCGCGGCGTACCAGCCGCGCTTGTCTTCGAAGATTGCACAGATATCGTCGAGATTCCTGGGTGTTGCGTCCCTGAAAACCACATTGACAGCTGCCCACAGTCCGCCCAACAACAGGACTGCCCGCCACATGCGGCCTCGTGCAGACTTACGAGATTTTCCCGAAATCCCCTGCATACTACTGATCTAATTGCGAAACTATTAGCCCAAGAATTGTAGTATAGGGCGATCGGCCCACGATTGTACGAGATCCGGCCGCGCAGAGATGGCGTTGCTGAATCAATTTTGGCAGCGTATCGTGGCCCGCAAACCGTGACGACTGCTTGCGAAGGTTGATACGCCGTCAAGGTGATATTGATGGAGTACCCGTCGAATGGCACTGATTAAATGCCGTGAGTGCAACCACGAGATCAGCAATCAAGAGAAGATCTGCCCCAACTGCGGCGCACTCAAAAAGACATGGCCGTTAACGAATTTTACTCGTTTCTATTTCATTGGCGGATTCGTATTCGTCATGCTCTACGCACTGGTCTTCGATCCTGATCTGCTGGCTTATCTGGCTGCGGTTTGGCTGTTGATTGGTATTGGATTGGGCCTCATCGTTTACGGCAGGGGACGTAAGCGACTTTGCGGGCCCAGTGTACTTACTGGGTATTGCCTGGTTAATAACGTTGCTTTTCGCGGGCATTTTTAGAATTTTTGACCCACTTTATAATTACACTATCAGTAACTGAGGAACCTCTGATCTATTCATGAACTCGTGTCTTGTGCCCAAAATGTCCAGCTTCTGCGTTGCGAATCTTCGCAATAGCCAGCTATTACGTGCGATCTGCGCCTTGAATCTGAAAATTTTGGGCACAATCTACTTCGTCCAGAACAAATCAGAGGTTTCCTGAAAATGATTTTCTCAACATCCATGCGCGCCTGAATCGATGCAAGTGTATCTCGTCGGTGGCGCTGTTCGTGATGAGCAGCTCGGACTTCCTGTGAAAGAACGGGACTGGTGCGTCGTGGGCGCATCAGCCGATGAACTGATTGCACAAGGATACAAGCAAGTCGGCAAGGATTTCCCCGTGTTTTTGCACCCGGAAACGGGCGAGGAATATGCACTCGCGCGTACCGAACGCAAGACCGCTGCCGGATACCACGGTTTCGCATTCAATACATCACCCGATGTCACGATTGAGGAGGATCTGAGCCGCCGTGACCTGACGATCAATGCGCTCGCCAAAGACGATGATGGTCACCTGATCGACCCCTGCAATGGCTTGCGGGACATCAAACAACGCCTGATCAGGCACATCTCCGACGCATTTGCGGAGGATCCTGTCCGCATTCTGCGCGCTGCAAAGTTTGCAGCAAGATTTGCTCATCTTGGTTTTCGTATCGCCCCGGAAACTCGTGACCTCATGCGGCAAATGGTTGCTGACGGCGAGGCCGATGCGCTCGTGCCCGATCGAACCTGGAAAGAAACTGCCGCAGCACTTGCCGGAAAAGATCCAAGAATATTCTTCGAGTCATTGCGGGCATGTGGCGCACTGCGAGTCGTCTTTCCGGAGATCGATGCGTTATTCGGCGTGCCCCAGCCCGCGAAGTGGCATCCCGAGGTCGACACGGGTGTGCACACAATGATGGTGCTCGACGTAGCCGAAGAACTAAGCAGCGATGTCGAGGTTCGATTTGCAGCGCTGGTGCACGATCTCGGCAAAGCCACGACAAGCGTTGACGATCTGCCGAGCCACCCGGGGCATGAACAGCGCGGTTGCGACCTAATCCGGTCCCTGTCGAATCGACTGCCCGTGCCGCGATCCTGCCGCGAGCTCGCGCTGATCGTTGCGGAATATCACACGCATTGTCACCGCGTACTGGAATTACGCGACTCTTCCGTCGTCAACGTCCTCGAGAAGACCGACGCGTTTCGTCGCCCTGAGCGATTCTCACAGTTCTTGCTGGCCTGCGAAGCTGATGCGCGCGGTCGCCTTGGGTTGGAGCACGTCGAGTATGCTCAGGCTGACTATTTGCGTAGTGCGTATCAGGCCGCAATGGCCGTGAATGCGGCGAGTATCGCGCAGGACAAAAAAGCAGGCGAGATCGAAGCCGCAATCAGGCGCGCACGGATTAATGCTGTTCGGCAGTGCCGCAAAGCACTCTAGCCACGGTAAAAGTACAAGAATACTGAGAAAAAGGTCACGTCACCGTACAGCTCGGAATCGTCATAGCCGATGCCAAATTCGATATCCGTCTTGCCGGTTGTCGGCATTAAATAGCGAACGGTCAACGACTTCGTTCGTGACTTATCGACTACGCCCTTCCACGTTGCTATGTGAAACTCCCACCGCTTGAAGCCGCGATCGATCGCGAATACGAGGCTCGCCTTGTCGTCGATGAGGCTGTTGATCAGACTGAGTCGCGATACAGATATCAGGCTAATAACATCGCGATTTTCTGCGGGTCGAAAGTCGACGCTGTAATCGTATTTCATGCCCGCTATGCTCAAACTCGCGTTTTCGTTTAATTGGAATTTGACCTTTGCGCCGAAACCATCAGCATCGAATATTATCTCGCGCCCGGGAAATTCGTCGCCACTTGGAACGGTAAAGACGAAATCCCTGAATTCATACTCACCGCTGACCGTGATTCTTTTGCCTCGCCAATACAATGAACCGCGCCAGTCGAACGAGTCGAGAATGTCAGAATCGCCCCAGTAGGCAACGCCTACGCGAACGCCAACAGGATCAAACCAATGATCCAGCTCGACATCAGCGTAAAGCGTGTCGATGTCCTGGCCCGTTGGCAGCTCGACGGAACTCTGGGAGAGACCGCCCGAAATCCAGCTTTTTTCGCTGATCCCAACTCCGCCGATCAGCGATCCCCTGATGCCGCCCTCAGAATCGCTCTCGATACCGCCACCGATCAGGAAGCCATCACCCTCGGCAAGCACATTGCCAGCAACCAGGATCAGCAACAAAAATTTATACGAGGACATACAGAATCACCACAGCCAGCGCGAGCCGGTAAATTGCAAACGGAAGCAAACCGATTCGGTTGACGAATCGCATGAAAAACTCGATGCTCAGATAGGCCACGATACTGGATACCAGCGCGCTGATACCCAGCTGCCCCCACGCAACGGGTACATCCGTGGCAATCAACCGGGCCAGCTCATATCCAGATGCAAGCAAAATTACGGGCACCGCGAGCAGAAATGAGAATCGTGCCGCATCCTGGCGATCAAAACCAAGCGCCATGGCTGCCGTAATCGTGACCCCGGAGCGTGACGTGCCGGGAACCAATGCAAGGGTTTGAGCCAGGCCGATAAGCACGGCGTCGGTGACCCGGATCGTGGCGAGTGTGCGCGTTCGCCTGCCGAGGCGATCGGCCGCAATCATCAATATGGCGTAACCGGACAATGTGCAGGCGATGACGGCAGGGCTGCGCAGGTTTGCCTCAATCCAGCCAGCGAGCATCAATCCTGCAATCGCAGCTGGAATCGTAGCAAGCGCAATACCCAGCGCCATGCGCGATTCAACGGTCTCAACTTTTGCGCCAAGCACCTGCATCCCGCCACGCAGCAGTAACACGATATCGCGCCGGAAAAACACGACGATCGCACCCAGCGATCCGAAATGCACAGCTACATCGAAGGCCAGCCCCTGGTCGGACCAGCCCAGTACGCTCGGCACCAAGATTAGATGTCCCGAGCTGGACACCGGCAGGAACTCTGTCAGCCCCTGGATAATAGCGAGGACGATGAGTTGCAACCCAGTCACGAATGCCCTCGAATTTTAGGCCGCGGCGCATGCGGATTGATGAGATGGGTTCTAGTTTCTGTTTTCATAGAGCTGCTGTCCTGTCTGCAACTGCGAATGCGCTGAGCGATATGTCCATGTCGCGGCTAAGCCCGAGGCATTTGAAGTTCTCGCCCATTTCGCCCGGCAGAGTCAGTAACTTAACCTGACCCGATAACTGGAGCTGTGCGGCAAGTGGCAAATCCGTCAGTCCCGCGAGTTCTTCGGCGAGACCGCCACCAATTAGGAACTGCGCCTGTGTAACAAAGCCGGCTATTTCGAGTCCGTGGTCCACTGCCGCTGCCGCAACCGTGGAGAAATCGACCCAGGCCGTAAGATCCTGTATGCCGGGCAGGATCAACGGATCGTTGTGCGCGTGATGGCGAAAGTGGCACCGCAACCAGCCTTGCGAGCGATCTTCGGCATAGTACTCGCGCCGACTGACGCCATAGTCGAACAAGAACGCGACTCCCCGATTGAGCAGCCGCGCAAGATCGCCGATCCATCCAGGCACAGCCAGGCAAATCTCGGATACATAGCCAATCGGAAGCCGCCGCCCGAGGTCGATTTCGATCTGTCTAATCGCGACAGCAAGACCGTCAGGCGCCGGGCGCTGTGCAATGATGAACTTATCAGCATCGATACCAACACAGAGCTGCGCAGACCCTTCTGCCAGACGCACAAATCGCTCGACAGGCATTGCGTCGAGCACTTCATTCGCAACGATGACACCGGTGTGTGTATCGGGCAACTGATCAAGCCAAGTCACCTTGTCTGCCAGCTCAGGCACTTCACTCGTCAGGTACGATTCCTGCCGTTCGCGAAGATCTGCAGATACCTCGAGGATCTGGTAACTGTGTGGCAGCGCATCGAGCTCGGCCAAGGCTTGCAGAAGATCGCCCGCGAGCTTACCGCTCCCCGCCCCAAACTCGAGCACGGCAGGCGCATCAAGCTCGGCCAGTACACTGGCACACTGGCGCGCCAGCACGCGACCAAAAACCGGCGATACTTCGGGCGCGGTAACGAAGTCGCCCGCCTCACCAAACTTGGTTGTGCCGGCGCTGTAGTAGCCAAGGCCAGGCGCATACAGCGCCAGCTGCATGTACTCGGCGAAACTGATCAGACCGCCTGCAGCAGCTATGGTTTTTCGAATGTAGTCGGCAACGCAAACACTGTGAGCTGCACTTTCAACATCGGGTGTCGGCAACAATGGGTCAGTTTCTTGTTGCATATGACCTGCAGAGTCTTTCAGAATGTTGCCCCTCTATCGTTTTCTTGCGCAAGGATTGCCCATGCCGTCGCCAAACAGCCTTAGCGGCAAGGTCGCACTGGTCACGGGCGCCGCCCGACGCATTGGCGCCGCCATTGCCACATGCCTGCATAATGCCGGTGCCAACGTTGCTATCCATTATCGTGACTCCTCGGGCGAAGCGGCGGCGCTGGCGGAAAAACTCAATGCTGAACGATCGAATTCGGCCACAATAATTGATGCCGATCTCACGATCACGTCGAATTTGCCCGGTCTGGTCGAAGCCGTGGTCGCATGGCGTGGCCAGCTCGACATACTGATCAATAATGCCTCGAGTTTCTACCCAACACCGCCAGGCGAAATTACCGAAGCGCAATGGGACGACCTGATTGGCAGCAATCTGAAGGCGCCATTATTTCTTTCCCAAGCCGCATTGCCCGAGCTGCAGAAGACCCATGGCGTCATTATCAACCTTGTCGACATTCACTCCCGACGACCGCTGAAGAACCACACGGTATACGGCATCGCAAAAGCAGGCCTCGCAATGCTGACGCGCTCACTCGCGAAAGACCTTGCACCGGGTGTGCGCGTAAACGGTGTGTCGCCAGGCGCGATCCTCTGGCCCGAGGACGATATGAATGACGCCACCAAACAGTCGATTTTGCGCCAGGTGCCGTTGGCACGAGCCGGTGATCCTGACGACATCGCCGGCTGCGAACTCTATCTCGTTCGCGACGCTACCTATGTCACCGGCCAAATCATTACAGTGGACGGCGGGCGGTCCATCGGCTGGTAATCAGAATGCGCCGGCAAATTGCCGCCACGGTGGGCCGCCGCGATCGAGTTGCCGAACTGATTTCTTAAATCCTGGCTTCGCCTGGCCCGGGGCCAAGGACATCACCGGGCACGACCCGGTATTGATGTACTCTAAGGCGGCAATCATGTTCGGGTCAGCATCTGCGCCGACATCGATATTGAGATCATCGGCCACGGCACAGTCCACAGGCAGACCGTCAAAATAATCGCCAAATCCGACCGCATTGACCGTTTGAAACGTTACCGGGCGCAGTATCTTCTCGCAGAACTCGAAGCCTGCCTGCCCGACGGGCTTACCGTAAGTTGTCGACCCAACGATCGCGACTGCAACGTGTGGGTCCATGCTGTTGGTGACGAGTTCGCTCGCAGAGGCCGTGCCCGATGTCGCGATGACCACGAGTCGTGACAGACTCATCGAGTTGCCAAGCCGTTCGAAAAACTCGGTGAAATCGTATTGCGCTGCACGATCTGCGTTGAACCGCGTCACCGAGAAAACCAGGTTCTCCGCAACGTCACCACCGAGGTAGTCGCCAAGAAGTTGTGCTGTACTGACGAGACCGCCGCCGTTGTAACGCAAATCGAGGATCAAGTCGTTGACGCCACTGGCCCGGAAGCCAGCGAACACCGTGTCAAATACCGGGTCAGCCGTGCTGATAAACGTCGCCAGCTCCATGTAGCCGACCATGCGTCCTGCCCCGGCATCAATGATTCGGGTCAGCGGCACCGGATCGATCGTCACTATCGCGTGAGCGAGGCTTACAGGGGGCAGCGGATCGCCGCTTCTCGACAGCAAAGTGAATTCCAGGGGCGATGTGCCAAATACGGCATTGATGCCTTCTGCCGCATTAATCTGGGCAATCGTTCGACCGTTCAGTTCCACGATGCGCTGCCCCCGTTTCAAGCCACCATCTTCAGCCGGGCTGCCGGAAAAAACTCGCGTCAAGCGCAGGTCATCACTGGCTTCGTATGGGATGCTAAAGCCGAAACCCTCGAACTTGCCCTCACCGAAGAACTGCGCATCGGCTTCGGCCGAGTTGATAAAACTGAAGCCGCGACTCTGGTCGATCGGCTGACCAGATCCGTCATCAGGACTAAAGAATGTCAACGCGTCAAGCAGCGCCTCGGGGCTTGCGTAGTTGTCCACATCGATCTGCGCCGGCAGCAAGTCGTTCCACAGGTACCAGTCCTGCATGACATCCCAAACAAACTGTTTCTGCTCATCGTTTGAGCAGGACACAGAACCAGATTGCCCGCCAAAGTCGTCTGACGAACCACAGCCAACGAAGAACACGCTCGCAAGGATGAAGCAGATATTACGCATAGTGGCTCCTGGTTCTCTACAGGATAACGTCCACGGGCGTTAGTGGGTGACTGTCTTTGTCATATTCCGCCCATTGCGATGCGATCGATTTGCCGGTCACCGGGTGCACGAGACTCGGCGCGAGCTCCGCCAGCGGCTGCAATACGAAACTGTATTCGAGCACGTCCCGGCGCGGCAGTTGCAGTCCTGGCTCGTCGTAAATGCGGTCTTCGTAAAGCAGCAAGTCGATGTCCAGCGGGCGTGATGAGTATTTCGCCGTGACCGGCCTGCGCCCGATCCGCTGATGAATTGCCGCGATCTCGCCCTGGATTTGTTCGGGGCTGTCGTCGGTCTCAAGCCCGACGACCATGTTCAGGAAATCGGCACCGTTGAAGCCCAATGCCGCGTTTCGATAGATCTTTGACAATTCAAGGTCGCCGAAATAAAGCCGAAGTTCACGAATCCCGAGGCGCAGGTGATATTGAGAATCGATGTTGCTGCCGAGCCCGAGATAGACCTTTGCCATGCTGCACTCGGAGTCAGACTGCTGCTGAGGGTGAGCCGCGTTCAATCGTGACACCAACATCGTCGGCATTGCGAATCGCTCCGGGCTTGTTGACACGCACTCGCACCCAGGACACATCGAATTCCTCCAGCACTATCGCCGCGATTCTTTCTGCCAGCGTTTCAACGAGCTGAAAACTCGATTCCGCGACAAATTCCTGAATGCGTTTCGCAACGAGTTTGTAATTGAGCGTGTCGTGCACACTGTCAGTAGCGGCGGCTTTGCGTATGTCGGCGGACATATCGAGGTCGATGGACACAGTCTGTCGAATTTTTCGCTCCCAGTCCCAGATGCCAATGACGGTATCGATTTTCAGATCGTGCAAAAAAATGACGTCCATACGACCTCTGTATCAGGCCAACGCAAGCGTTGTGCCTGGTGCTGACAGTGTATTGAGTGACCAGCGCGCCTGTGCGCGAATCTCGGTCGCGGCGCTTGCGTCGGCCAGGCGCAACGCGCCAGCGACCGCGATCATCGCACCATTATCCGTACAGAACTCCAGTCGCGGGTAGAAAACTTCGCCATCGAATCTAGCCGTCATATCCCGTCGTAGCAGGACGTTTGCCCCCACGCCGCCCGCCACGACAATTCGCTGGAGATTTTCCGCCTTGGCCGCTCGCAGCGTCCGGCCGACGAGAGTGTCAACGGCGGCACGCTGAAAAGAAGCAGCGATATCTGCCCGACAGGCGTCTAACATGCCCGCATCGCGCACTTTTTTGACCTCGAGCATGACCGCGGTTTTCAAGCCGCTGAAACTAAAGTCAAATCCTTCCTGATTGAGCATGGGCCGCGGCAGAACATACGCGCTATCGTCGCCGTCCTCGGCCAGCAGCGCGAGTGCTGGCCCACCGGGATAGCCGAGGCCCAGCAATTTGGCCGTCTTGTCGAACGCTTCACCCACCGCATCATCGAGTGTCGTGCCAAGGACGGTATAGTCGCCGAGTTCCCTTACGGCGATCAGCATTGTGTGGCCGCCGGATACCAGCAACGCGAGAAATGGATATTCTGGAGCGTCATCTTCCAGCATTGGCGCCAGCAAGTGCCCTTCCATGTGGTGTACTGCAATAATCGGGCAGTTCCAAGCGAGCCCAAGACCGTTGGCCATACCGCTGCCGACCATGAGCGCACCCACAAGGCCGGGACCCGCCGTGTAGGCGATCGCATCGGGCCGGTCCACACCGGCCGCCGCGAGTACCTGCTCAATCAACGGCAGCAAGCAACGAATATGGTCGCGCGAGGCAATCTCCGGAACCACGCCACCGTACAGTGCGTGCAAGTCAACCTGACTGTGCAAGGCCTCGGCGACGAGGCCTGCATCGGTGTTGAAAATCGCCACACCGGTTTCGTCACAGCTCGTTTCGATTCCAAGAACGTTCATAAGCGGCGGATAATACCGCAGTCGCCCTCTTTAACGGGGGACCATGGCGGCCCGATCACGGTCGGGGTGCTCTGCGGCGGAAGTAAAGCGCAGCGAGTTCCCGTCAAGCGGGATCGAGCCATGACGACGAGGAACACCCCGATCGTGGCCGGGCGGAGACTTCCTGCGTCTCGAGGCCCTAAAATGCTTGGAATCTGCCTGATTCTACCGCTATAATGTGCGGCTCTGTCCCGGCCCTGTGCCGGGCTTATTTGTATTTGGAATGATGATCGTATGCCCAGTGTTCGCATCAAAGAGAACGAGTATTTTGACGCCGCTCTGCGTCGCTTCAAGCGTGCCTGCGAGAAGGCTGGCATTCTGACGGAATTGCGCCGCCGCGAGTATTACGAGAAGCCAACGCAGGAGCGCAAACGCAAGAAAGCGGCGGCGGTAAAACGTCATCTGAAGCGTATCTCTCGCGACAACGCCAAGCGCAAACGACTTTATTGACCCCCCTGCTCCGTGCCCGCGGGCTACCGGAATGTCCTTACAAGCTCAAATAAGAGAAGACATGAAGACCGCCATGAAGGCCGGTGACAAAGACCGGCTTAGGGTGGTGCGCCTTATCATGGCCGCCGTGAAACAGGTCGAAGTGGACCAGCGCATTGAAGTCGATGATGCCGGCGTATTGGCTGTACTCGATAGGATGGTCAAGCAGCGCCGTGATTCGGTTGAGCAATTTGAAAAAGGTGGGCGCGACGATCTGGTGCGGATCGAGCTCGATGAAATTACCGTACTGGAGGGGTATTTGCCTGAGCGTTTAAGTGACGACGAGCTTGACACTCTGATCAGTGAGGCGATCTCGTCAACCGGCGCCGAGAGTATCCGCGACATGGGCAAGGTTATGGGCCAGATAAAATCAAAAGCGGCTGGCCGGGCCGATATGGGCAATGTCAGCGCCAAGGTGAAAGCGCTACTCGGCTAGAACTGGCGCATTGCGCCAAAGTAACTATGATTTAGAGACCCGCTACCGCGGAGCTACCGTTTACACCACTATGACCGGACTGATTCCCCAAGACTTTATTGACGATCTGATCGCGCGTGCAGACATAGTCGAGGTCATTGGCCGCCGCGTTCAGCTCAAGAAGGCGGGTCGTGAATTCAAGGCCCGGTGTCCGTTTCACGACGAGAAGACTCCCTCGTTTACGGTCAGCCCGGGCAAGGGCTTTTACCATTGCTTTGGCTGCGGAGCTCATGGCACAGCCATCGGCTTCTTGATGGAGTTCGACCACATGAGCTTCGTCGAGGCGATCGAAAATCTCGCCAGCTCGATGGGAGTTGATGTCCCGCGCGATGCAAGTGATCGTCCTGCGCACCGCTATGACGAGCTGTTCTCACTGATGTCCAGCGTGGAAAAACATTGGCAGGCCTGTCTGCGGGATGACAAAACCGCTATCGAATATCTCAAGCGACGCGGTATCGATGGTGAGACCGCGCGCCGCTTCGGCATCGGCTTTGCCCCTGACGGCTGGAGCAATATCCTCGACAAGTTTGGCAAGACGCCTGCAGCCGCTGAGCGCTTGTTGGCGACGGGACTTATCATTCGCAAGGACAATGGCAAACATTACGATCGATTTCGCGATCGCATCATGTTCCCGATACGTGAGCACCGAGGCCGCACGATCGGCTTCGGCGGCCGCGCTGTCGGTGACGGCGAACCCAAATACCTGAACTCGCCCGAGACCGCCTTATTTCACAAGGGCCGCGAACTTTATGGTCTGTACGAAGCTCGCCAGGCGCTGCGACAGATCGACAGTCTCATCGTCGTCGAGGGTTACATGGATGTGATTGCGCTGTCACGGCATGGCATCGACTCCGCCGTGGCGACGCTGGGCACTGCAACCACGACCGAACACCTCAACCGTCTTTTCAGGCTCACCGGTAACGTGACGTTTTGCTTTGATGGCGATCGTGCCGGCAAAGCTGCGGCCTGGCGAGCTTTGGAACATGCGCTGCCGCAAATCCGAAACGGTCGCCAGGTACGATTCGTGTTCCTTCCCGACGGTCATGATCCGGACTCCTACGTCAACGAGCACGGCGCGGATACGTTTATCAAAGCAGTCGATGAGGGTCTCGCATTGTCAGAGTATTTGATTCATGAGCTATCCAGTCAGGTAGATATGACGACAGTGGACGGCAAGGCGCGACTCGCCGAGACTGCAAAACCGCTACTCAACAAGATCCCAGCTGGCGTGTATCGCGAACTGCTAACCGGATCGCTGGCTGACGCGGTAGGATTGACTCCCGCGAAGATTGAGAAAATGCTCGGCGAAGTACCGGGATCGGTGACACAGCGGGCCAGACGCGGAACGTCAACATTGCTGGCTCGGCGCAATAAAGCCATGGCGGGCCAACCCTCTATCGTGCGCCGAGCCATCGCCCTGCTGCTAAATCACCCCGAGGCATGCGCTAAGCTGGATGTGGAAAAGCTCGCTGGAGTCACTCGTCCGGGTATCGAATTGCTGCATTCTCTCATTGAAACCGTACAGGCTGAACCCAATATCACGACAGCCGGATTGCTCGAGCGCTGGAGAAGTGACGACGAGGGCCGCCACCTCGGCAGGCTGGCGGCCGTTGAGATTCCTGAGGAAGAAGAATTCGATCCGGTCATCGAGCTCGAGGCATGCCTCGAGCACCTCGCACTGGCAGGACGTCGGGAACGAGTCGATTTTTTGATTGAAAAACAGAAACTTAAGTCACTAACCGACGAAGAAAGGTCCGAACTCAGGCAGCTGCATTAGTGTCCGGTATCGTGCGAATTTTGTAGCTTGAGCTTTGTCTGAATAGTATACTTGGTCGTTTGCATTTTTAACTTGGAGGTTGTTCCGTCTTGATAGAAAAACGAGCAGAAATTGGCGGCACCAATAAAGCCCGACAGCTCAAAGATTTAATTGCCCGCGGCAAGGAACAAGGATACCTGACCTATGCCGAGGTAAATGATCACTTGCCTAACGACATCGTCGATCCCGAACAGATCGAGGACATCGTAAATATGATCAACGACATGGGCATCACCGTGCATGAAAAAGCGCCTGATGCGGAGTCGATCCTATTGTCCGATGCCGCCGTTTCGAATGATGACGATGCCGCTGAGGAAGCGGAAGCCGCTCTCGCGAGTGTCGACGCTGAGTTTGGCCGCACGACCGATCCCGTGCGCATGTACATGCGCGAAATGGGTACGGTCGAACTCCTGACCCGTCAAGGCGAGATTGAAATCGCCAAACGTATTGAAGATGGCTTGAACCAGGTCAAGTGGCACATGTCACATTTCCCGCCAACACTCGAGAAACTGCTTGCGGTTGCCAGTGCAGTTGCCGCAGAAGAGACCCGCATGCAAGATTTCGTCGTCGGCTTCATCGATCCCAATGCGCCAGACGAAATCAAACCACCTGTGCCGAAGTCCGATGATGACGAAGAAGTCATCGATACGGGGCCTGACCCACTTGAGGTGAAAGCTCGTGTAAAAGTCATTCGGCGCCTGCACAAACGCTCAGTCAACAATATCGAAGGTTACGGCCTTAAAGACAAGAAGACGATCAAGGTTCAAGGCGAACTCGCCGACCAGCTCATGGAACTCAAGCTGGCACCGAAACTGTTTGATTTGCTCGTGCGCAACCTCCGCGGCATCGTTGCGATTATTCGCAGCCAGGAACGCCTGATCATGCAGATCTGCGTCCGCGATGCCGGCATGCCGCGCAAGGACTTCTTGTCCAGCTTTCCGAAAAGTGAGACCGACCTGGCGTGGATCGAGAAACACATTCGTGCCAAGCGTAAGCATTCATCGACGCTGGCTAAACTTAGGGACGACATTTTGCGTGCACAGCGCAAATTGATTGGTGTGGAGGACGTCACTCGGCTGAAAATCGCCGAGATCAAGGAAATTAATCGTCAGATGTCGATTGGTGAGGCCAAGGCCCGTCGTGCCAAGAAAGAAATGGTCGAAGCTAACTTGCGACTCGTTATTTCGATTGCCAAGAAATACACGAACCGTGGCTTGCAGTTCCTCGATTTGATTCAAGAAGGCAACATCGGCCTCATGAAGGCCGTCGACAAGTTCGAGTACCGTCGTGGTTACAAGTTCTCGACCTATGCAACCTGGTGGATTCGCCAGGCGATCACACGTTCGATCGCCGACCAGGCACGCACAATTCGTATTCCCGTGCATATGATCGAGACCATCAACAAACTCAATCGTATTTCTCGCCAGATGTTGCAGGAAATGGGCCGCGAGCCCATGCCTGATGAACTCGCCGAGCGTATGGAAATGCCTGAGCACAAGGTTCGCAAAGTTCTCAAGATTGCCAAAGAGCCAATTTCCATGGAAACGCCTATCGGGGATGATGAAGATTCGCATCTCGGCGATTTCATTGAAGACCAGACCGTACATTCGCCGGTAGATTCTGCGACATCGCAAGGTCTCAAGGAAACAACGCATAACGTGCTCGCCGGTCTGACGCCGCGCGAGGCCAAGGTTTTGCGAATGCGTTTCGGCATCGATATGAACACGGATCACACGCTCGAAGAAGTCGGCAAACAATTCGACGTTACGCGCGAACGAATTCGTCAGATCGAGGCCAAGGCACTTAGAAAATTACGGCATCCGACTCGTTCAGATCAGCTGCGCAGTTTCCTGATCGAAGATTAAAGATATCAGCCCTGCTTGCGGGAGATGACGAAACCTTCGTCGTTGAACCAGAGGCCGTTATGCCTTTGCAGTATTCTTGCAGTGGCGTCGAGGTAATCCCTGGACGCCAGTGCAGCTTCCAGGCGTTGGTCTTCGATCTGCGCAACATAGATTGCTGCGTTCCAGGCCGCGAACAAAGTTGACGTGCCGATGCTCGCGGCGATCTCGTCGGGCAAGGTATGCATCCGGAATTGAAAAATGGCTTCCTCGTCGGAGGACGCGCCGATGACGTAGTGGTCCGAGTCTGCGCCCAGCTTGTTCTTCAATTCCCGAAGCAGCTCATGACGATTGACCTGAAACGGATCCTCATCAGGCCACACTTCACGAATTAATTCGAGACCTGGATCGCCACCGATCGAATGCACGGCCAGAAGTCGGCCAACCGGGCCAAGAGCACGGACCAGTGGCTCCAGGACAAATTTCACCTTGAACTCGGCATCCATTCGTGCACGCCAGGGTTGTGATGCAAGTATCAGGTCGTAGTCAGCGATTGCACTGCCTTCACGAGGAATGACGGCATTCAGCGAGAATCTCTGATCTTTGCGGTACATGACGAGTACGGAAGGCTTGACGTACAGAGGGTTCCCTGTTTTCTTGCTCGAGGTTGCCTGCCAGGCATCGACGAGAAAATCATCCATCGAGCCCAGCTGCTGCCCGTACTCATAGGCCGACGTACCGCCAATTTCGACAACATTCCAGTTTATGTTCGCCGCATTGCTGGGATCACGCGGCGTTAGCCACGGCGCCTCGGCGTAGTAGAGATTGGTGAAGATGAAGACACTCGCCGGATGCTCTACGAAACGATCCGGAAGCTTTTCGAGACTGAGTCGAATATCTTCAAGGCTGACTTCCTTGCCAACCACATAGAGCGGCAGCGTCGGGAAGCGCTGGTGTATTGCGCGCAAGGTGTGGCTCAACACGGTGCCGTCGCCCATACCGGCATCAAATACTCTCAGCGCTGGCGGCCTGGGTTGCAGAAAGTCCAATTCCTGCGTCGCACGTTTCGCGACTTGCCACTTCTCATTGCAGGTATTGATGAAGGCGAGGTACTTTTGCCGGTTATCGTAGAAACGGAATGGACGGTCCGTCGTAATCGATTTATCCGAGAACTTGCTGCCTTTTGCGACATCTGCACACATCAGTTTCAAACCCATCTTTATGCATCTTAAAGAGCGATTGGAACTGAATCCCCGGTAGCGGTCAATTGTCGCTACGTACGGTCGACGTATTACGCAATCTCCAGTGCCTTGCGCCGCAGTGTGTGGAAGTCTTGTTTCTCAATGAATTTGATAAATTCGGCATGTGGCAATGCCTCACTGTAGAAAAACCCTTGCACAAAATCACAGCCATGCTCCAGCAGAAAATCAACCTGGACGCGCGTTTCAACACCCTCGGCAATCGCTTTTCGGCCCATATCGTGAGCCATTCTGATCACAGTCCGACAGATGTTATTAGATGGCTCATCAGCGCCAATGCGATCAATGAACGATTTGTCGATCTTGATCAGGTCAAATGGCATTTGCTGCAAGTAACTCAACGATGAATAACCGGTACCGAAGTCATCGATCGCGACGCGCACGCCTTCGGCGCGCAGGGCCTCGAGTATCTTGGTCGCCGTGTCACGATTTTGAGCAACGGCCGTCTCGGTGACTTCGAGTTCCAGGTAGCCAGGATGTATCTGATTGCGGTGCAGCGCGGCGAGTACATCGCCAACAAAATCGGGATCGCGCAACTGACGCGTCGAGACATTGATCGAGACTGCTCCGGGATGCAGACCCATGTCGAGGATTACCCTGAGGTCCCGGCATGTCTGATCCACGACCCAACGGCCAATATCAATAATTAATGACGAGTCCTCGGCCAGCGGCACGAACTCGGACGGCGCAATGCATCCTTCGACCTCATGCTCCCAACGCAAGAGCGCTTCGGCTCCGCTGATTACACCGGTCGAAATATCGAATTGCGGCTGGTAATAAACTTCTAGCTTATTGTCGTTGAACGCGACACGCAGATCTCGCTCAAGCCCGATCTTCCGGCGACTCTCGGCGTTGAGCTTTTTGCTGAAGAACTCAAATCTCCCGCGGCCGGAATCTTTCGCACGATACATTGCAGCGTCAGCATTCTTGAGTAGCGTCTCGACACTATCACCATCGTCCGGGAACATGACAATGCCCATGCTGGCACCGACATAATGATCATTTCCACGAACCGTGAATGACTCGCTCAACCTTGCCAGCAGACGGGCTGCCAGCACACGCACGGTGCTGTCGTTGTGGACCCGCGGCAATATGATTACAAATTCGTCACCGCCGAGCCGTGCAACTGTATCGCTATCGCGAATTTCCCCGATGATTCGTTGCGCCGCCTGTGTCAAGACCAAGTCGCCGACGGAGTGGCCGAAAACATCATTAATTTCCTTGAACCGATCAAGATCGAGGAACAACATCGCACCATTGCAGCCTTCGCGCCGAGCATGAATTACCTGTTGCTCAAGCCTGTCCTTCAGCAATTGCCGGTTCGGAAGGCCAGTTAACTCATCGAAATGGGCCTGACGATATAACACCTCTTCACGCTCAACGCTCGCGAGTGCCACGGCAAATCGACCCGCGAGATCGATACATTGCAACAAATTACCCTGTTGCATATTGAATCTCGACGTAGAACCTAACAACAGCATACCTTTCAGGTCATCATTGAGCACCACAGGAATCAGCACGACGTACTTGACCCCATAACCGAGGAATGTCTCTTTGTATGGCGCCTCAGCCAGAATGCTGTCGTCAAGCAACACCTGGCGCGGCTGACACCAGCGATGGGCCATCTCCATAGGTAATGAAATGCGCTCATGCTTGAACTCCTGGTCGCAGCAGGAAATCATTTTCGCCCAATGTGGCGTGTCTGTATCGCGGGCAATTACGGCAATCGCTGCACAATTCGTCATCTCATCGAGATACTCGATCACAGTCTCGGTGACATCCTCGAATTTCGCGCCAGAAAGAATTAGCCGGTCGATTTCCGACATGGCTTCAAGCGCCGAAATTTGCTGCCCGAGGCGATCTGCCATGTCGTTGAATGCCTCGCCAAGCCATTCAAATTCATCGTTGGATCGGATGCGAACTCGTGATTCGAGATTACCGTCGGAAATCTGCCGTACAGCATTGCTTAGCTGTTGCAGCGGAACCAGGCTCTTGCCAATAAGCGAGAAACTCAGCACACCGACAAATATGACGACGAGCAGGAGAGCAGGCACGAATATTCGCCGAAAATCGGCGCTGGATTGCAGCGCATACGATTTCGACTGAATGGCGATAATATCGAGCGACGGCGCACCAAACTCACCGGTCAGAAACAGTTGCCACGCTGCTGCGAGATAGTCTTGTCCGTCCTGTTGCCAGGCTGCCGGGAACTTCTGGCCAACAGCGGCCGTCGTGGCAACCGCGGCATGGATACCATGATCGATTTCTCGTGTGCAGTGAATTTGATCTCCGAACGGCAAAAATACGCAATAATGCGTGCCGAATGCCAAATGTTCTTCTATGCCCCATGTTCTTTCTGTCAGAACTCTGAAGACCAGCATCGAAGACTGTTGCTGGCCTCGTCCAACAGGCCGCAACAGGGTCAATACACCGACATCGTTGTCACGGGTGAACAGGAGACGTACATCCGCCGCTGCGACAACCGGATCGACAAATTTAACGGGATCAAAGTGAGACTCGATATTGCCGTGAATTATCGTCGCTTGCCCAGCCGCGTCGATATAACTGATCGACTCAAACGCATTTAAAATGTGCTGGTGCTCTGCCAGCGCATCTGCACCATGGCGCTTGAACATCCTGACTACTTCATCTGCTTCGTCTGACGTGCGTTGCAGTCGGTCGAGCAGATCGAAGCTGTACTCCTTGGCACTCGCCCGCAAGGACTTATTGACCTCTTGCTCGAGGCCGCGTGCAACTTCGAGATAAGCGAGCCCCGCCGTGAACGTGACGGGCAGAATCCCCGCCAGCAGAAACAGGACGAGAATGCGCCTGCCGACGCCATGCCTAAGTGTATTGGGCAGAGTCGGGAAGGCCATTAGTAGTTTTCCGCCAGACCAATGAACGCGCCATTATTTGCGCGCACAATATCGTCACGACTAGCTTTGGCCGACAGCGGCCCTTTTGAGTCACCATCCCGGCCAACGCTGTAGAGATCGAAATCCGTATTGAGTAAGTTGAGGTTGCCGTCCTTGCGAAATGCCCCGTTGCCAGGTTCAGCCGCTGCGATGTTCAGATATTCGTACGCTTGCTCCCAGGGGTCGAGCGGGATCTCGATGCCGAGATCATTCAGCGTCAATGGCAGCGCATTATTATTCTTGTGCTGAAACCTGCCAATCTCCAAGGCTATCGCGCTGATGCCGCCAATGGCCCCGGCGATTTTTTCGCGCTGCACGAACTGCCTGTAAGCAGGGACAGCTATCGAGATGAGCAGTGACGAAATCACGAGCACGACCATCAGCTCGAGCAATCCAAATCCTTTGGATCTGTACATGCCGCCCACCCCTTGCTACCGTTCGAAACCGCTCAAATAGTGGTCTACGGATCATCACGTTTTACCTGCCGCAAACGATAAGTCCTTGAAATATAAATAGCAGTGACGATCGTCACGACAGATAGTGAGACATTGGTCGGGCCGATAAATCGTGTGTTTGCGGGACTGTGGATTCTGTTAAAATGCGCTCCGACTTTGGGCCTGTAGCTCAGTTGGTTAGAGCAGGGGACTCATAATCCCTTGGTCCCAGGTTCGAGTCCTGGCGGGCCCACCATTTTTTCTCTCGACGGCTAGATTACGGATGCAATGTCGGGCAGCCACGCGCGCCAATAGTCAATCTTCTCGTGCAGTTCTTCGATCGCCTGCGCAGCCGTGCGCTGTAGCAGTTGCAGATGGTCACCGGGCCGCAGCTGACCGAGCATGTGGCGGTCTGCACGCGCAATTTGTGCCACTGATGGATAACCCCCTGTGGTCTGGGCATCCACGCACAATATGAACGGATTGCCGTCTTCCGGGCACTGAATACATCCTGGAAACACCGGCGCACTCGGCAATCGGCCACCAGAGCTGACTTTTAACGTGGCACCGTCGAGTTGCAAACCCATCCGATCCGCACGGTTGCCGATCGTGAAATTGGTGTCAAACAGCAGCTCCTTGCTGTCATCATCGAGGAACTCCGCGTCTGCGCTATCACAAGTACGCAGCGCCCAATTGCCCATAATCGTTGGCCGATATTCGGGTGGTGTTACTCGTTCAGTCTGTAGTCCGTTTGTTGCCAGCACCGACAAGCGATCATCTTTTTCCAGCGCCCTGCCCTGGTAACCGCCAAATGCCGCCGGCAGATAGGTCGACATGGAACCCAGCAACTCGTCTGCGACGAATCCTCCGGCAACCGCAACATAGACACGGACACCTGTATCTGCCGACCCGATCTGGAGATTGTCGCCCGCGTTTGCATGACAGGTGCTGAAGAATTCGACAGCAGCACCATTGAGTTCGGCGTTCGACGCGGCGCCCGTAATCGCAAACCAACTGTCAATCTCAAACTGCAGCTCAACACCGGTCAATGTTGTTTCAAGCGCCGGCGCCAGTAGCGGGTTGCCCACGAGATGGTTCGCAAGCGCCATCGACAGCGGGTCCGCAGGACCAGATGCCGGCACGCCCAGATGCCGCAGACCCACTCGCGGCCTTGCCTGAATGCTGGTCTGCAAGCCGGGGCGAATGACAAGAATGCTCATTGGCCAACTGGCTGCCGAAACTCATCGGCATCGATGGCATGGAATCGAATGCGCATTCCGGCATGCAGAACGAATGGCTGATCTGCAGCCGGATCGAATAATTGCATTGGTGTGCAGCCGATCAGCGGCCATCCACCCGGCCCCGGCATCGCATACAGACCACTGCGACCATCCGCGATGCCGATGGATCCGGCCGCAACACGCAAACGTGGTTGGGCGAGCCGTGGCACGTTGAGCTCGTCGGGGAGTCCACCAACATAGGCAAACCCGGGTGTGAACCCGAGCATGTCGACACGGTACTCAGTTGCAACGTGAAACTCGATCAGTTGCTCAGCCGACAGGCCAAGTGTCGTACACAGCGCATCGAGATCTGGCCCAAACTTGCCACCATAACAAACCGGGATTTCAATCAAAGACGTCTGCATGGCCGTCTGCGTGGATAACTTGTGCACACTCGCAGCCAGATCGGACCGCGCCGCATCCATACTGGTTGTTAGCGCATCGAATTGAACAACAACGCGATCGATGCCCGCGACCGTTTCCAGCCATACTCCGGACTGCCTGAGTTGTTCCGCGACTGCCTGGCACATAACCGGATCATCAAACGCAACGCCCAGAGTGTCGTCACCACAGACCTGGATCGGACCATCCGCCCTGCCATCCTCACCTTGCGGCATGTATTGCAACTCCGTTTTCGCGCAAAACCGTAACCACGGCTCGCGCTATGTCGACAGCGCCATCAGTATCGCCATGTATGCACAGTGTATCGGCAACGATTGCGATCAATTCACCACTTTGACAGACAAGCTGACCGCGCATCGCAAGACTGACGGCTTGTGCGGTAATGTTCTTGATGTCGCCGTGCACCGCGCCCGGTTCCGATCGCGGTACTAACGTGCCGTCAACACTATAAGCTCGATCGACAAATGCCTCCGCAACGTACGGCACGTCACAGTCTGACGCGGCTGCGACGAGCTCACTGCCGGGCGGCCCGACCAGCGCAACGCCGCTGTGCACACCCGCGACCACTTGCACTACGAGCTCAGCCAATGTTCGGTCGGCGGCGGCATCGTTGTACAGCGCTCCATGAGGCTTCACGTGGGTTAGCTCTGTACCGTGCGCGTGGGCCACTGTACGCAGCGCGGTAATCTGTTCGTGCAAGGATTCGACCAGTGCATCGCCGCTTGCGTAGCCGCTTCTTCGCCCGAAGCCCTCGCGATCCGGGTAAGACGGATGCGCACCGATGGCAACACTGTTCGCTATTGCTGTACGTATCGTCTCGGCCATACTTCTCGCATCGCCGGCGTGGCCGCCGCAAGCGATATTGCAGCTACTGACGATGCTAAGCAGCTCAATATCGCAGGCACTGCCTTCGCCGACGTCCGCATTTAGATCGATCGCCGTCATGCGCTTGATCTTATAGGAGCAGAATCGAAAAGTAGTGGCAGGCACTACCCGCAATGACGAAAAGGTGCCAGATTCCATGGCACCAGGGATACCAGTTGTCGAGGACGAAAAAGACGATGCCCGAAGTGTAAAATATACCGCCGGCAACCAGCCAGCCAAAGCTCGCTGGTGACAGGGCAGCAACAAATGTGTCCAGGGCGACGACGCAGAACCAGCCCATGAACAGATAAATAAGCAAAGACGTTACGCGCGGTCCGCTGCGACGTACAGCATCAAGGATTATGCCGACGCCGGCCAGGCCCCATATCGTGCCGAGCATCCACCAACCAAGTTTGCCCTGAATCGCAACCATGATGAACGGCGTGTAAGTTCCTGCAATCAGAACGTAGATCGCCTGGTGATCCAGGACCCGGAACACTTTTTTGGCCGGACCGGGAATACTGTGATACAGAGTGGAGACGAGGTAAAGAAGGAACAGCGTTGTCGCATAGACGCTGTAGCTGACGATCTTGTTGGTGTCACCACCGATGGCAGCATAAGTCACCAGTACGGCACCGGCCACGAGCGCGAGCGACGCGCCAACCAGGTGACTGATACTGTTGAATCGTTCGCCTTTGTACATGCCTTGTGTGCTGTCTATGCTGCTTCAGGTTGCCCGAATGGCCGGGCAATTGTAGGTGAATGACCTGCCTAAAGCTCGGCTTCTTTGGCTCGCACTCGCGCGGCACGCCGGCGTTCACCTTCGGTCAGGAGCTTCTTGCGCAAGCGGATATTTTGCGGCGTGATTTCGACCAACTCGTCATCATCGATGAACTCGAGCGCCTGCTCGAGTGAATACCGGATCGGTGTAGTGAGCTGAATGTTCTCGTCGGTTCCGGCAGCGCGGATGTTTGTGAGCTGCTTGGCTTTCGTCGGGTTCACCGGTAAATCATTACCGCGACTGTGAATGCCGATAACCATGCCTTCATAGACCTGAACGCCATGGCCGATAAACAGAGAACCACGTTCCTGCAAATTGAACAGTGCATACGCCAGCGCCTTGCCCGCTACGGTCGATACCAGCACGCCATTGCTGCGTTGACCGATCTCGGCGGCAACGCGCGGCGCATATTCATCGAAAACAGAGTGCAGCAGACCCGTTCCCGCCGTAATGGTCAGGTAGTTGGTGCGAAACCCGATCAGTCCGCGTGCCGGAATTCGATACTCAAGCCGTACGCGGCCACGGCCATCGGGTGTCATGCTCAGCAGCTCGCCTTTGCGATTTGCCAGCCGCGTCATGACCGCGCCCTGGTATTGTTCCGCGAAATCGACGGTAGCGAGCTCCCAGGGCTCATGGACGACGCCATCAACTTCGCGCTCGATGACCGTTGGTCGCGATACGGCCAACTCGAAACCCTCCCGACGCATCGTTTCAATCAACACGGAAAGGTGTAACTCGCCGCGCCCGGAAACCCGAAACTTGTCGGGATCCCCCGTTTCCTCGACGCGCAACGCAACATTGTGTTTGAGCTCCTGGTCAAGCCGCTGCTGAATCTGCCGACTCGTCAGGAACTTGCCCTCACGCCCGGCGAATGGTGACTTGTTGACCTGGAACACCATGCTGATCGTCGGTTCGTCAATCATGAGCGGCGGCAAGCCGTCCAATTCGCCACGCGCACAAACCGTATCGGATATTTGCAGGTCATCGATACCGCTAAACACTACGATATCGCCCGCACCAGCCTCCTCAATCGGTATGCGCACCAGCCCATCGAATCCATACAAGTGTGTGAGTTGCGCATTTTTTGCCGATCCGTCGTGACTAATAATGCTGACCCGCGAATTCGCTTTGACAACACCGCGGCTGATGCGCCCGATGCCCAATACGCCGACATAGGAGTTGTAATCAAGACTCGAAACCTGCAGTTGCAAAGAACCGTCTAAAGCCACATCGGGAGCTGGTACGTGCTCAATGATAGCTTCGAGCAGCGGCAGCACGTCACCGTCACTAACATCGGGCTCCGTGCCCGCATATCCTTTGAGCGCCGATGCGTAGATCACCGGAAAATCCAGTTGTGTGTCACTGGCGCCCAAGCGATCAAACAGGTCGAATGTCTGGTTGAGCACCCAATCAGGTCGTGCGCCATCACGATCAATCTTGTTGATCACGACCAGCGGAATAAAGCCGTACGAAAACGCCTTATGCGTTACGAAACGCGTCTGCGGCATCGGACCTTCGACGGCATCGACAAGTAGCAATACACCGTCGACCATCGACAGCACGCGCTCGACTTCACCGCCGAAGTCCGCATGCCCCGGTGTATCGACGATATTGATACGCCAACCCTGCCAGCTAATGGCCGTGTTCTTCGACAGGATCGTTATGCCGCGCTCGCGCTCGAGTTCGTTCGAATCCATGGCGCGCTCGGGCACAGCTTTGCGTTCATCGAACGTTCCGGACTGCTGCAACAGACGATCGACGAGCGTGGTCTTACCGTGATCAACATGAGCGATGATCGCAATATTGCGTATTCGGTCGGTGGGAAACATTTTCGGATGGGCCGCAAAAGGTGGCGCATTATATAGGCAATTTCCCGCGACCGTGAGCGGAATAATCATGCTCCACCGTTTTCGGGTTGAGATACACTGTCAGACACGATGCCACTGAGCCTGGACTATCCATCAACGCGCTCGCGCCCTTGCTTGAACCCTGGTGCGAACAATGCTGTGCGCAATCATCACGGCAGTTCATGAACAATCCCGGATAGGAGAATAATCATGCAAGTTGCACTGATCACTGGGGCCAGCTCGGGAATCGGGGCCGCCATAGCGATCGAATTTGCCGATGCCGGATGGAGCGTCATGGCGGCTGGACGCAACGAAGAACG
>JADFKA010000103.1 GCA_022565135.1 Pseudomonadota bacterium | reverse complement strand
GTCCGCGGCCTGATTTGCATCGCCAATCTCTAGATCAGAGCGCATCGACTTCTTGATGTCTCGCCGGTGATTGCCTGACGTCATGTCGATCGTCCAGGACGGCAAGTCGACAATTGCGGTCTCTGCGGTACGCACGTACGGGACCTGCAGATCGACTGGCTCCGCAAATGCACTGACAGGAATCCGCATCGCCATTGGCAACAATGCAGATCGTTGCGCCTGCCAACTGCGCAACATCGCGTCGCTCAGACGCACGCCACCGACAACGCCGCCGTAGGGAAACCCCAGGTAACCCAGCTGAAATGGCCCTGCGGAAAACGCTGTCACCGCGCCACCGCATCCTGTCGCTTCGTCCCAGATGTATTGCGTTTGCACATCGAAGCTGGCTTCCAGCAGTTGATTCCAGCCAATACTGTGAAAAAGCAGATTTTCCGCCGCGCACATCGCGGCCCAGTCCGCGGGTGCTTGCTTGCTGACAGCAATACCGTTCATGCGCCAGATTGCCTTATCTCGGCAATGAAGCGCCTGGCAATACCGGACAACTCGAAATCAGCTGCTGCGAGTTCGAGTCCGACCTGGTATTTCGTAGCGTCACTGTCGAGCGCATTGCGTAGTGCTTGTGCAAATGCTTCCGAGTTCGCTGCCGTGGCCAGTATTCCGAAGTTGTACTTGTCATGTAACACCGGCAGATCACCGACCGGCGTTGCAATGATCGGCGTACGAAGCTGCACCGCGTCGGAAAAAATGACCGGAATGCTTTCAATCCTGGATGGAAGAAGCAAAAAATCCGCCCACGCGATCAGGTTCGCCGCGCCTTGCTTGTCAAGATAGCCGCCCATTTCGACGGGCCGATGCTGACCCTGCAACTCTGTCACAACGTGCTGCACGTCATCGTGCAGTGGTCCACCACCGCAAATCCGCACGGCCGCTATTCTCGACCAATCGCGGTCGGACAGTTGCCGCAACGCATCGAGCAGCAAGTCGGCGCCCTTGTTGCGGTGCCAGCGGCCGAGAAATGCGAGCTTGTACGGCGCGGCAGGCGCTGTGCCGTTGTCGTCCGGCTGTGGCAGCACTCGCGCGCTCGCAAGAAACCGGCAACGACGCCCGGACAGGCGTTCAACATCCTCGGCCAGTTGAAATCCATCTGCAAAGCAGTGATTTGCTGCACGCAGTACGCGTTGTAATTTCCAGCGCAACAGCGGCACTCGGCCCAGGCTCCAAATGTCACTGCCGAGCGCCCAGATCGCGAACGGAATGTCATATTGTCGCGCCGCCTGCGCCGCCCAGTGACCGGCCGGCAGCGCCCACAGTGCGAAAATGAAACTCGGACTGCTGTCGTGCACGAATTGCTGCATTGTCTGTTTGCCGCTTCGCAGTGTCTTGGCGATTGCCAACCAGTCCGAAGGATGCAGGGGCCTGAGGAGTGATACCGGCAGACGTGGTACCGCAAATCGAATGACGTCAACGTCGCCGTCTCGCGATCGCGACGCCGCGGATGCGGCGGCTATCACCGTGACTTTCACCTGCTCGCCCAATTGCTGGGCAAAATCGGCAACAAAACTGCCTGCGGCTTCACTTCCCGGGACAACATCGGGATAGGAAGTCGTAATAATCGCTACGTGCACTGACTACGCCTTGAACCAAGTCATCCGGTACGCATACGGCATCATGTCATCAGGTCGGCTCAGGATAGCCGCAGTCCAGGCTACGCAATTTATCGTCAGGCTGACGAATGCCAAGACTATTATCATCAGCGCCAGCGGATTCCAGTCATTTATCCAGTTCAGAACTGTCTTGCTCATCGCGATATTTGCGTTCAGCGCTGCCGTTTCAGCCGGTTGACCGACGGCCTGTAGCGTGCCGATCCCGAATCCATGCTGCGCCGCCGCGCGCTGCAGGCCATGCGTTGTCCAGCGATGAAAATCGAGCGGCACGTCGTGAATCGGATAGACAAACGGAACCTGCAGCGTGCAGGTACCGTCCGGCCTCAATACCCGATGGATCTCAGCCAGACATTGTTGCGGATCCGGCAAATGCTCGAGAACATCCAGCAGCAGCACATGATCGACAGAGCCGTCCCGCAAGGGTAGCACCTGGGCATCTGCAAATATGTTGGGACGTGTGCCGTACCACTCGGTCGCCGTGGAATTATAGCCAATACCAATGTAGGTGGCATCGGCAGGCAGGTAATTTCTTGGCTTGGCGTCAGCGCAGCCGATATCCAGAACGACACCGCCGAGCTCGGCGCAACTGTTCCTCAGAAAAATATCTTCGCGGAAAAACGCGAACCATTGTGGATGGAATGGCGTCTTTTGCAAAATGCCGAGCAGTACCCGAACCGCTCCGAGCTTAATTGCGAAAGATCGCATCATCCGAATTTGCTGTAGGTCACAGCCGTGATTTGCTCTGAAATCAGGCCGATCAAAAATACGATAACTGACGCACTGCACAGCAGCACGCTCATATTGGTAAATCGGCCCAAAGAGAAATACGTATATGCGTACCAGCCCAATCCGGTTGTTAGAAAAAATCCGCTTATCGGCAAAAAAATCTTGAGCGGCGCATACAGCGTCGCAATCTTGAAGATGATTACTAGAAAACGGATGCCATCACGAATCGGTCGAATGTGGCTCTTGCCCACGCGTGCCGCTGCCCCGATCGGCTCAAAACAGATCGGGTAGCCGGAGCGCAGGAACGCCATCGTTATAGTCGTCGGATACGAGAACCCGTTGGGTAGCAAGTAAAGGAATTGTTTGAACAGGCTCGCGCGCACGACGCGAAAACCCGACGTCAGGTCCAGTATTCGCCGTCCGCTCAACATCGATGCCAATTCGTTGTAAAAGCCGTTCGCAAACAGCCTGCCAACGCTGGCATGCGATCCGGAATCGCGGGCGCCAATAGCCATTTGAAAACCTGCATCGAGTTTCTCGAGCAATTTGCCTAGCTCACGAGGATCGTGCTGTCCATCGCCATCCATCAGGGCCAGGATTTCGCCTCTTGCGGCCCGCGCACCGGTCTTCACAGCGGCGCCGTTGCCAAGACTCTCAGGATGGGAAATAACTCTCGCACCAGCCTGACCGGCGACTTCTGCCGTGTTATCGGTCGAGCCATCATCCACGACGATAATTTCAGCCTCCGGGTGCTCTGTCTTTGCCGCCGTGACGACGCCACCAATCGAGGCGGCCTCGTTCTTCGCGGGAATGACTATCGATAACGCAACTGAATTCGATTTCTGACTCATGGTACCTCGGTCTCCGTGCCTGTATCGAGCTGATGCGATGCATCGCGCTTCGAAAATTGCTCAAGTTCTGATATGTATAAACGCAGGCCATCCAGGTCACGCTGCCACATAATCGCCCGCATCGGGTTGGCCGGCTTGCGAGTTTCCGCATCTTCAATAAATGCGTAGGCCATTGCGAATTCGCCCGCACCACCCAACGCAGTAACCATCATCATATTCAATTCTGACGAGGGTCTATATTCGATAGCCCGTCGCAAGTTGTCAATCGTGGCGGCGTAGTCATGCTCTTTCCTTGCGATGCCCGCCAGTAACTTGTAATGAAATTGATTGTAGTGGGGGTCGTTCCTATAGCGCGGATTGCTATGCAGCTTTCCGGCCAGTGCGGCGACCGTGTCGGCAGCAACCCCTTTACAATCATAAGTCACTGATGTAGTGAAGAGCTGCGATAACATTGTGCCGGCTGTGCGCGTGAAGTCGGCCTTTGGCAATTCTCGATCAAGTTGCTCCAACACGCGCCCATGATCTTGATCTCCCGCAAACATACACAGCAGATTGAGCTCCAGTATTCTGAGGTAGGCATGACCCGGGTGGCCGAGCACGAACTGATCCAGCGTCTGCAATGTTCTCAGCAGACCTTCCTCCGCCAATTGATATGTCGCCATCACCGTCACGGCACGTACGGAACCCGGATACCTGAGTGCCCAGTAACGCGACGCCGCCGACGGATCTCCCCATAGGGACGCGAAACTGTGCAGAAAGTATGCGCTAAGCAACAGAAACGCGGGAATTGTAACAGCGGCAATGCGTCGCAGTTGCATCGATCCGAGAAGCACAAAGCTGCACAGAGCGAACAATGGGCCGATGATCGCCACGTAGTTTCGATGCTCGAAGTAGAGTTCCAACGGCACCACCGTCGACTCGATCATGTGCCCGGCGAGGTACCAGAGAACCGATAGAGCGAGCAGTGGGTAGCGTCGCCGCCAGGCGACCGATGCGCTTAACAAGGCAAGCCAGGCAAGACTCGAGAAAAAGGTTAGTGGATTAAACAAGCTGCGGCTGATGACGGGCGCGTCCTGATATATGCCGAGCTGTCCCGGTATGCCGAGCAGAGCTTTCTGCAAGTACAACCAAAGGATCTGCGCCTCGGTGAGCAAGCGCTCCCAGGCATTGAAGTCACGACGGGCGACCATCCAATCCGGGTACGATGAGCGACTCGCCAGGTAGGCAAGCAGCAAGACCAGTGGCAACAGCAAGAATGCCGAGTGCCAGATGCGCCACAGGCGTGGCGTAATGCTGGTCGGACGATCAAGCACGGTGGCTTCGAGCACCAGGATAAATACGGGCAGCAGTAGGCCTGACTCCTTGCACAGCGTGGCTAACGCCGTTGCAACCACAAGGCTCATGCTCATGCCGGCTATGGCTTTGCCTGGCCTGGAGTTAATCGTGCCGCGCGCCGTCAGATAGCCGGCAAGACCGAGCAACATGAACAACGCGCACAAGGTCGTCATCCGCTGTACAACAAGCAGCGATGCCGTTGCGAGCAGCGGCATCAACACCCAGGCACTGGCGGTGGCCGATGCGACAACAACGGCCCTGTCGGGCGGCACTGCGCTAAGCAACGCCAGCCGGTAAAGACACCACGCAAGTATCACGGCATTGAGCAGGTGCAGCATGATGTTGAGGCGCAGAAACGCTGCTGCGCCAGTGTCCCAATGTTCAGCCTGCAGCGCGAAGGTCAGGAGCGCTAGCGGCCGCCCGGTCGGCCCGGCCGTCCCCGACAGCGTGAAATCTATTACAGACTGCAAGTCCTCGACGTCGGCCAGACCACTGAGGTTTGCAACATCATCGAGCTGGAAAGCGCCACCCAGTGCCGGCCGATAACAAAACCACGCAAGTGCCAACACCAGACCGAATCCGATCAGGACAACTCGATTTTGATTCGCCTTGATTTCGATCACGATGTAGACAGGATCATGCTGCTGGCCAATTTGAGAGCAAATTCCTGACTTAGAATTTCGTTATCCAATTGCAGATTCGTTCGCGAAACGACCGTCTGATTATACGCAAATGCTTTGCACCAGAATGCGTCAATCAGCGGCGCCGAGGCTTTGCATAACGTTTTCATACAGACCCACTATCACGGCGCAACTGACGACCAAAACCCGTGTTTTGACACCTGGTCGGCGGCTGAAGTCGTACTCGTTAACTACATGATTGTAATAGAGATCGCCGATGCCGATGATCGTCCACATTGGCAACAGGACGATATTTTTGGCAATCTGTACGGGTCCGATTTGACACGGGCCCAATAGCGAAGGCTTAATAAATTCATAAATAACTCCAAAAGCTATACTCGGTAGTATGTGAAACCGAGTCTAAACAGGCAGAATCGCCGCCATGCAGACACGCCTTATATTCGCGTTCACTGCCACGACATTGTTACTACTCGTCTCTCTCGAGGCGTGTGTATCGACAACGCGGACAGCGTTCGCCAGTGCTGGTGACAGTTCGGAGTGCGTCGTTTTATTGCACGGACTCAATCGCAGCTGGCGCGCAATGCAACCGATGGCCGAGGCGCTGCGTGATGCCGGATTCTCGACTGCCAATGTCGACTATCCGTCCCAGGCCGGACCCGTTGAGGAATTGGCACCGCTTGCGGTCAATGCCGGGCTGGAAGAATGTCGACGATCCGGCGCCAAACGTATCCACTTCGTAACGCACTCGATCGGCGGAATCTTGTTGCGCTACGCGCACCAACAGTCGCCTATACCGGATCTCGGTCGAGTGGTCATGCTGGCGCCGCCGAACCATGGCAGCGAGGTCGTCGACATCACGAGAGACTGGCCGACTTCCGAATTATTTGCCGGCGAAGCCGGTCTGCAGATGGGAACTGACGCAGACAGCATCCCGGCCAAACTCGGCCCGGTTGATTTCGAACTGGGTGTTATCGCAGGAACCGGATCGATCAATCCAGTCATGTCGGCAATGCTGCCCAATCCGGATGACGGCAAGGTGTCAGTTGCCAGTACGCGGGTTGACGGCATGGATGACTTCCTGCTGGTTGAGAATTCGCATCACTTCATCATTAACAGCGAAATCGCAATCAGGAACACCAGTTCATTCCTGCGAACTGGATCGTTCGTAGATTCAATCGGGGTTATTGACGGCGAATGAATGCGAAATATTCAGTCAACGAAAAATTGACGGAATACTAACCGCAGTAGTCTTCTTTTTTGGCCTTTGTTGCGGCGATCGTCGCAGCTGTTTCCACCTCACTCAGAAATTCGCGCTGGCCACTCTCATTGGTGCGATATAGCTGCGGGGCATTGAG